>CAIYWD010000101.1 GCA_903929815.1 uncultured beta proteobacterium | reverse complement strand
GTAACCGTTTAGACCCCCCCTTCCACTTTTTGGAAATTTTTCCATAATCGTCCATAGCGATGAACAGAAGTTGTTGATCTGTATAGAACCCAGTGATCGCCAAGACTGCACACAATGCCAAAATCCTAAAAATGCTGAGGGGGGTCTAAACGGTTACGGCAAACTTGCTGTGGAACGTATCGCCACATCTTTGCACGATGTAGCACACGATGTGGTGCAACTGATGATGCCCACTGCCTTGGCCAAATCCATTGATCTGTCCGTTTGGGTTGAGCCTGAACTGCCGCCATGGATATTTTCCGACCCCACGCGCTTGCGCCAGGTATTGCTGAATCTGGTTGGCAATGCCATCAAGTTCACTCACAGCGAAGTGGGTCACCCAGGAAAAGTGAGCTTGCGTGTAGATATTTGTCACCGTATGTATCAAGAGCCTTGCATCTGTCTGCGTGTGATTGACAACGGCATTGGGATGAGCAACGAAGTGGTCGATGGCTTGTTTCAGCCCTTCACCCAGGCGGATAACAGTACCTCGCGCCAATATGGTGGCACCGGTCTAGGGCTGTCCATTAGCATGCAACTCGTGCAGTTGATGGGTGGCCAGATGGTGGTTCAAAGCACACAAGGCAAAGGATCAGAATTTACAGTGGAGCTGCCCTTGCATGAAGCGCATCCAGACCCAATACAGTTCAGTGAACCTGATGCCTCTTTAAGCCACAAGCCATCCATCCCCGGCATGGCACAGGCCCAAGTCAGCGGAAAACTGATTTTGCTCGCCGAAGACAACGAAACCAACCGCGATGTGATGCAGGAACAATTGCGACTGTTGGGTTATGCCGCTGAGGTGGCTGAAGATGGCATCACTGCGCTTGAGCAATGGCGAACGGGCCGCTTTGCGCTGTTGCTGACCGATTGCCACATGCCACTGATGGACGGCTTTGAATTGACGGCTTTGATTCGCAGGGAGGAAGGCGCAGGCCCCTACAAACCCATCATCGCAGTGACTGCCAGTGCCATGCAGGGTGAAGCCCAGCGCTGCCTTGACTGTGGCATGGACGACTATTTGAGCAAACCCCTTCGCATGAACGAACTGGGTCCCATGCTGGCCAAGTGGTTGGTAACCGTTTAGACTCCGGCCCAGATGTCGTCATTCCCGCGAAGGCGGGAATCCAGTGTATTTTGGCCTTCATGGATACAAAAAGTCAGTCTGGATTCCCGCCTTCGCGGGAATGACGGTGGCGGGGTCTCAATGGTTACATAAAATAAATTATATATGAATATATTTACAGACTATCTTGAAAACAACACAATTAAAACTAACCTGTTATTAGGTTTTGGTATTATTTTGCTGATTTTGTCAGCCATTGGGGTGTCGTCCATTTACAGTGTTCAGCAGCAAGATGCTGTCATGCAGCAGGCTTTCCATGCGGAACTGCATGGCATTTCACGTGTGAAAGAGGCTAAGCTTCAACTGGTGAAAATGAGCATGGCGCAGCACCAGATCACGCACTCGCAAAATCTGGCACAGCGTGAAGCTGCGCGAAAAAGCATGACGATGGCCAGCGATACCATGCATCAATCTCTGCTGGAAAGCGAGCAGTATTTTTCCAAAGACCAAAGCCTGCAACGATTTTCAGAAATTAAAAGTTTACTGATCCATCAACGCGCCAATGTGCATCATCTGCTGACCTTGCTGGACAAGTGCCAGGATTTCAAATGCGATGAAGTCAGTCAATTTCTCAACAGGCCTGAGAATATCAGTGTCTTTAGCCAACTCGATGATCTGATGTCAGGGCAGGTCAGGCAAAAGGAGAAATTGTCAGATCAGGCTGCTCAATTCAGCACAGAATTTTCCAATAAAGTCCAACAGTGGACGATCACGCTTCTGTTGTCTGGCTGGCTGGTCAGCGTGGGTGCGGGTTTGATGTTGGGGACAGCCATTCGCAGACCACTGGAACACGTCGCACAAAGCCTTGAAAATTTGGCTCAAGGTGAACTCTATGGTGTGGTGCAGCATACAGATTATTCCAACATTTCCGGAAAAATAGCGCGTGCCCTGGTCGTTTTGCAAACCAATGCGCGTTATGCCGACAATCAACATTGGGTCAAATCATCTATTTTTGATGTTGGAGCATGTCTTCAAGCTATTGATAAAATGGATTTATTTTCAGAAAAGTTACTGGCATCCATGAATCAGTTGGTGAGTGCTCGAATTGGCCTGTTTTATGTGGACGATGCCGCAACCGGTGTCTATCAGTTGAAGGGCAGCCTGGGTTTGGATAGCATCCAAAAGGTAGCGCAGAGCTTTGTGGCGGGTGAGGGGCTGGGTGGCCAATGCGCAGCTCAAGGCAAGACCCTGACGGTAGAGTCTTCCATTGACACCTCGCTGAACCTGCGATCAGGCTTGATCGACCAGGCCCCTCTTTGGCTGCGCCTGATCCCCGTTCTTAGTCCAAGCGGAAAAGTGCAGGCAGTGATTGAGTTGGCAGGTCTGACCCCGCTGACTGAGAAGCAGACGCAGTTTTTGAATGAAGTGGTGATACCGGTCGGGCTGAACCTTGATATTTTGTCCAAAAAACAGGTGGCAGATCGGTTGCTCGCGCACACCACAGCACAGGCGCAAGCGTTGCTGAGTCAACAAAATGAAATCGTGACCTCGCGCGAACAAGCTGAAGAAGCCACCCGAGTTAAAAGCTCCTTTTTGGCCAATATGAGCCACGAAATACGGACACCCATGGGCGCAGTGATTGGTTTGGCTTACCTGGCACTGAAAACCGACCTGAACCCGCAACAGCGGGACTATGTGCAAAAAATTCATTTGGCGGGCACTTCATTAATGACTGTAATCAATGACATTTTGGACTTTTCAAAAATGGAAGCCGGCAAGATGAGCCTGGAAAAATTGCCTTTCAGATTGGATGAAATGCTCGACAGCATGTCGATGTTGGTATCGCAGAAAGCCTACGAGAAAGGTCTTGAGTTGCTCATTCGGGTCGCACCCGATGTGCCGCCCTGCCTTTTGGGCGATGCCATGCGGTTGAGACAGGTGTTGGTCAATTTGGTCCGCAATGCCATCAAGTTCACCGAACGTGGCGAAGTCAAGCTCAACATTACCGTGAGCAGACGCACCGGCGAACACCTGGAATTGACGTTTGCCGTGCAAGACACCGGTGTGGGCATGACTTCTGAGCAGTGCAATCAACTGTTTCAGGCATTTACCCAGGCCGACACTTCCACCACACGCCGGTACGGGGGGACAGGCCTGGGACTGGTGATTGCCAAACAACTGGTCTCCCTGATGGGGGGCCGCATCGATGTGACATCATCTCCTGGCGTGGGCAGTACATTCACCTTTACGACCTGCCTGACCGAGTCATCCGAGCAGTGCAGTGTTGACTTGCAACAGGACGAGATCAAACAAATGAGAATTTTGGTGGTGGATGACAATGCCGATGCACGACTGATTTTGAGCGAACAGCTTCAGACGCTGGGCTTGCAAGTGGATACCGTGAGCAGCGGGTCAGAGTGCCTGGCTGTCTTGCAAAAGGATGACGAAAAAAAACCTTTTCGTGTGGTACTGATGGATTGGCTCATGCCTGGCATGAACGGGCTTGAAACGGCGCGACGCATTGCGAATGATCTTGCGCTTTTATCTCCACCTGATGTGGTCATGTTGACTGCTTTTGGGGCCGACGATCTGCGCGTCAACGGTCCGGATGCAGGGGTGTGTGCGTACATGGACAAGCCGGTCAGTCCATCGCGCTTGTGGGATGTTTTGGCCCGGATGGTTTACCCCGCGCTACCCACCGAACCCACCGCCACACCCACGGACGATCTGAAAGGCATCTCGGTATTGCTGGTGGAAGATAACGAGATCAACCAACAAATAGCACGCGAATTGATACAGTCATTTGGTGCAACAGTGACCGTGGCCGATAACGGTCAGCAATGTCTTGAGTTGCTGAAGGCAGCACCTGACCCCTTGCCCTGGTCCTTGGTGTTGATGGATTTGCACATGCCAGTGATGGATGGACATCAGGCCACCTTGCAATTGCGCCAACAACCGCGATTCAATGACCTGCCTATCGTTGCGCTGACGGCACATGCCTCTGTCGATGAAACAAGGCGCAACCAACAGGAGGGGATGAACGAGCATCTGACCAAGCCGATTGACCCCGATGTTTTGCTGAACACTTTAATGCGTTGGCGGCATGGTGTCTTAGCAGGCATGGCGCTGGCATCTGAACCCGAACCTGAACCTGCCGTTGGCGCACAGCCGTGGGTAGATGATGCGACCATGACCATTCCCGGTGTGGATACCGTGCTAGGTTTGCGCTTGTGTGCCGGCAATCGCGATCTTTACATCAGTCTTTTGAAAAAGTTCAGTACAGACATGCGCACCGTGCCAGACCGCGTGACAGAGGCCATTCAGAAAGGCGATCTGATCAGTGCCGAGCGTGCGGTTCATTCCCTCAAGGGCATCGCAGCGGGCATTGGGGCAAAACGCTGTCATGCTTTAGCCTCTGACCTAGAACATGCCATCCACGCTCATGCCCTCGAATTTCTTGCTCCTTTGGCCTGTGAACTCAAGGAACTGATTGCATCCATCGAATTGGAGTTGCCCTCACTGACCCCCCCCCAGCCTGTTGTACAAGCCAGGATTGACACAGAGCGTTTGCGAGAAGTGTGTCGCAGTTTGGCCACTTTGCTGGCAGAGAGCAATGTTCAAGCTGAGCAGGTGATCAATGAACATCACAGTTTGTTGCATCAGGGGCTGGGCAGTGAATTTGATACTGTGGTGCGAATGGTGGACAGCTTTGACTACGACCATGCCTTGAACATGTTCAAGAATATCTGCTCAACCGCCCATCTGATAGATGACCTTTGAGACCTCATCATGGAACTGTTTACTTCCGTCAGACCCACCATTTTGTTGGTGGATGACACGCCCGCCAATTTGAGACTGATTGCCGGCCTGCTCCGGTCTTTTTACACCGTCAAGGCGGTCAACGATGGCGAAAAAGCGATTCGTTTGTGCCAGGATGACCCCCCCGATTTGATTTTGCTTGACATCATGATGCCCGATGTGGATGGCTATGAGGTCTGTCGTCGTCTGAAATCCAACCCTCGCACCCATACCATTCCGGTCATTTTCCTGACCAGTAAAACAGATCCTGAAAACGAGAAACTGGGAATGGACATGGGGGCTGTTGACTACATCACACGCCCCATCAGTCCGCCCATTTTGCTGTCTCGGGTACGCGCCCATTTTGTCGAGGCCTCGCACTCACGAACCCTACGAATCAACAATGAGTATCTGGAATATGAGGTGACCAAGCAAACCCGTCAATTGATGGCGCTGCAAAACGTGACCATGCTGGCGCTGGCCTCATTGGCCGAAACCCGCGATGTAGAGACCGGCAATCACCTTAAGCGCACACAACACTACATGCTGGCTTTAGGTAAACACCTCGCGCTGCATCCACGCTTTGCCGATGCACTCCGTGGCGACAGAGTGCAGGCTTTGTACCGGTGTGCGCCCTTGCACGACATTGGCAAGGTTGGCATTCCGGATCGGATTTTGCTCAAACCTGGTATTTACACGGCTGAAGAATACGAAATCATGAAGACTCACCCCAGATTGGGACGCGATGCTTTGCTCACGGCGCAAGGTGTGACCGATGAACGCATGGAGTTTCTGGAAATGGCCAAGGAAATTGTCTATTGCCACCACGAAAAATGGGACGGTTCAGGCTATCCGCAAGGCTTGAAAGGCGAGGCCATTCCGGTCTCGGCACGCCTGATGGCGCTTGCCGATGTGTACGATGCACTGAGGAGTCGGCGGGTCTATAAAGACGGCATGTCGCACGAAAATGCTACCGCAGTGATCGTGCAAGCGCGTGGCACACATTTTGACCCCGATGTGGTCGATGCTTTTCTGGCGCTAGACGATGTGTTTGTGAGCATTGCCAATCAGTTTGCAGACAGTGATGTTGATTTGCGCAAGAATGGGAAATTTTTGGATCAAGCCCGTTGAATCTTGATTCTTCATTCTTCATTTGAATCAAACATTTACATAATTGTTTCCAAGGAGAATGAATTGAGCAGAATCCATGACTGCCATCCGGCCCATCCCATCCCGATTTTGATGTATCACCAAATTGACGATGCACCCCGAAAGGGAGCTAGTTTTCGAAGCCTGTATGTGGCCCCCGGTGCTTTTGCACGCCAGATGGGGTTGCTTCGATTTTTGGGCTACCGTGGTTTGTCAATGACCGCACTGATGCCCTACCTGACAGGCGCGAAACGTGGCCGGGTGGTGGGGATCACTTTTGACGATGGTTACCTTAACACGCTGCACAACGCGCTGCCTGTTTTGAAGACGCATGGGTTTTCTTCTACCTGCTACGCCGTGAGTCAGCGCTTGGGTCAATCCAATGATTGGGATCAGGAAGTAGGCATGGCTTTTGCACCGTTGATGAGTGCTGCGCAACTGCGTGAGTGGGTGGCAGGCGGTCAAGAGGTAGGGGCGCACACACGGCATCATCTGTATCTGCCCCAACTGACAGATGCCGAGTGCAACCATGAAATAACGGCGTGCCAAACGGAGCTGCAAGAGGCCATTGGGTCACCTGTTCGGCATTTTTGTTACCCCTTCGGTGGCTATTGCTATCGACATGCCGACATGGTCGAACAGGCTGGGTATGCAACGGCTACCACCACGACACGAGCACGCTGCCAGGTGGGTGACGATCTGTGGCAGTTGCCGCGTGTGACCGTGGTACGTTCTACTATGCTGGCACTGTTTTGGATCAAGCTGGCGACCACGTATGAAGATCGGCACACACCGCATGGATAGCGCTGTCAAGCGACTGCGCATTGCGGTGCTCAATCGCCACTTTTTGTCCACAGGCGGCGGTGCCGAGCGCTATTCCATGGCATTGGTCGAACAATTGGCCGCGCAGCATGAAATTCATGTGTTTGCCCAGCAAGTGGATCACAGTTGGCCCGGAGTGACTTACCACCGCGTTCCCAAATTCTTGAGTCGCCCACGCTGGTTGAACCAGTTGTGGTACGCCACGGCCACCTGGTGGCAAACGAGATCCGGCTTTGATGTGGTGCATTCGCATGAAAACACCTGGCATGGTCAGGTACAAACGATGCATGTGTTGCCCATCAAATACAACCTGTTTGTGGAGCGGCAGGGTTGGGGTTATGCCTGGCGATGGGTTCAAGTTCTGTTGAGTGTGCGTTTACTGGTGTATTTGGCATTGGAATACAGCCGGTTTTCACTCAAGCGCCCACGCACCATCGTGCTGGCATCGCAAACGCTGGTGGCCCAAACCTTAACGGCTTACCCGGCTTGCAAAACTGCCATTCAAGTGATCACGCCGGGTGTTGATAGGGTAAAAGGTGCGAGCACTGTGGCAGAAAAATTATCCGCCAGAAAAGTCCTGGGGTTGCCAGAATCTGGCTACTGCATTGTGTTTGTTGGCAACGATTACCGAAAAAAAGGACTTGAAACTTTGATTCAAGCGCTCAAGTTTTTGCCATCTAGCAGTTATGTGGCTGTCGTAGGTCACATAGCGCAGGCCCCCTTGTTCAAGGCGCAAGCAGCGGCAGCGGGGTTGGAGAATCAGGTTTATTTTTTAGGCCCACTGCCCGATGTAAGCCTGGCTTATACATGTTCAGATTGCCTGGCACACCCCACCCACGAAGACACTTTTGCCATGGTGGTCCTTGAAGCCTTATCACATGGCTTGCCTGTGGTGGTGAGCAGTGTGCGCTACTGCGGTATTGCAGCTTTGTTGCAGCATGAGCGTGAAGCACTGGTGCTCGATGACCCGCGCAACGCCCAGGCACTGGCACAGGCTCTGTTGCGATTGATGAATGACCACGCCTTGGTCTTGCGCCTGCAATCTGCCGGGCTGGCTTTTGCCAACAGATACCCCTGGTCTGTGTTGGCGCAACAGCAGGCATTGATTTATCAGACGATGGCGGCCAAGAGAGTGTGATGGCTTGGGAATAACCGGATCAGCACGCATGTGGGGGTGCGATTCAAAGTGATATGGCTTTGCTTGGGTGCGACATCCAAATCCCCCCTAAGGATATGGTCAATAATAAGTTGTGCATTTGGCTCGTCAGATTTGGGCGCACTGCGTCGTTACAAATCGCTTATGTGGCTGGGCCACACCGCACGATTTGCGCCT
>CAIYWD010000100.1 GCA_903929815.1 uncultured beta proteobacterium | reverse complement strand
GTGCGTTTCAAAGTGATGTGGTGCAATACAAAAACCAAATCCCCCCTAACCCCCCTTTTGAAAAAGGGGGGTTAGGGGGGATTTGGATGTCGCACCCAAGCAAAGCCACATCACTTTGAAACGCACCCGGGGCGCGAAGGTATCTCGCCCTCATGTGTTGAGGGCAAAATGCCCTCGCTCCCAGGTACTTTCATCATTTGGAGTGAACTGGATGCCATGAAAATTAGAACGTGCGGTGACTGACTTTAAGCCGTATGGCATTGACTCCAAGCCCTTTGACGCGCAAATGTGCTTCCAGGGCGGGCAAGAGCTGGCGCAGTTTGGCAGCAGTGTTGTTGTTGTTCAATATCAAACACCAGGATTTTTCATCAATTGGACCTGCCTTGATACCTGCTCGCAATGACTCGGGAATCAACCCTGAAATGGCTTGTAGTCTGGCACTGGATTCACGTTGCAGCTCCATCAGTTTAGCCAGATCAGGGTTGCTTTGGCTAGCTTGCAGCAAGGACACAGGCGCGTGGTAGCGGTTCATGGGTACTGGTTCATTTCAATGACTTGTAAAAACTATTTTGTTTTTAACAACTTAGCAGAAATTAATATGGTGATATCGACTGAAAAAAACCAGATTTGAATGAGTCATTAAATCAAACCAGTCCTCCCCTATCTTGCAGACTGAAATTTCCAGGTGCTCACACACATGTCGTCCAGGGTTCTGGATGCTTTCCATTTCAATTCTGTTGCAGCCTTGGCGGCTTGGGCGTAGCAGCTTGCAATGTCTCCCGCACGACGCGGTGCAATGTGATAAGGCACTTTTTTACCACTCGCAGCTTCGAAGGCTTTGACCATTTCAAGAACACTGTAGCCTTGACCTGTTCCCAAATTAAAGGTGTGCAGTGGTTGCGTGCTAAGGGACAAGGCTTGCAGTGCTGCCAGGTGGCCTGATGCAAGGTCTGTCACATGAATGTAGTCGCGGACCCCTGTTCCGTCAGGAGTAGGATAGTCGTTACCGAACACGTTCAGGTAAGGCAGTTTGCCAGCAGCCACACGGGCAATGTAGGGCATGAGGTTGTTGGGAATGCCGTTGGGGTCTTCACCAATCAGACCACTGTCGTGCGCACCGACGGGATTGAAATAGCGCAGACGTGCGATGCGCCACTGGGCATCGGATTGCGCCACATCGGCCAACATGTCTTCAATGTGCAATTTGCTTCGGCCATAGGGGTTGGTGACGCTGGTGGGGTGACTCTCATCCAGAGGCAAATAGCGAGGATCACCATAAACAGTTGCGCTACTGCTAAACACCAAAGTTTTGATGCCGGTCGCCTGCATGGCCAAAAGCAGACTGATACTTCCCGACACGTTGTTATCGTAATACGCAATAGGCATCTCGACCGATTCACCCACGGCTTTGAGGCCTGCAAAGTGAATCACTGCGGTAATGTGATGTTCTTGCAATGTTTTAATCAACAACGGGGTGTCACGAACGTCGCCCTGCACAAATGGTAAACGCTGCTGCGTGATGGTTTGCAGACGATCCACCACGTCAAGGTGACTGTTGCAAAGGTTGTCATACAGCACAACCTGATGGTTGGCCTGGGTCAATGCTACTGCGGTGTGGCAGCCAATGTAGCCGGTGCCACCGGTCAATAATACGTTCACGTGATTCCTTGGGTTGATAAAAATAACATGGAAGGGGCATTCAGCCTGGTCAACTCTCCCCGCAATGTAAACGTGCGGGTTTCTGTGATGCGCACATCCACCATTTGCCCCATCACATCTGAATGGCCTACAAAATTGACCACACGGTTGCACTCTGTTCTACCCATCATTTCGCTGCTGTCACGCCGGGATGTTCCTTCTACCAAAATGCGCTGTACTGTGCCAACACGCCTTTGGCTGATGTGCTCAATGTTGTGATTGATGGCACTTTGCAGATGCCTGAGACGGCGCAGTTTGACTTCACGCGGGGTATCGTCCTCCAAATTGGCCGCAGGTGTGCCCGGGCGTGGGCTGTAAATAAAGCTGAAGCTGTTGTCAAATTCAATCTCGTCAATCAGTCGCATAAGCTGGTCAAAGTCATCCTCGGTTTCTCCAGGAAAACCCACAATAAAGTCGCTGCTGATGGCCATGTCAGGGCGGATGGCACGCAGTCTGCGCACGATGCTCTTGTATTGCAAAACGGTATAGCCACGTTGCATGGCAGCCAATAGGCGATCGGAGCCGTGTTGCACTGGCAAATGCAGGTGACTGGCGAGCTTGGGCAATTGATCGAAAGCAGCGATGAGGGACGGCGTGAACGCTTTGGGGTGGCTAGTGACAAAGCGAATACGCTCAATGCCTGCGATATCGGACACTTCCCTGAGCAGAACGGCTAGGTCAGCCGTTGAATTTGCGGGGGGGTTCCAGGCATTGACGTTCTGGCCTAGCAGTGTGATTTCCTTCACACCTTGACCGGCCAAACCGGCAATTTCCACCAGAATGTCTGCCATTGGGCGACTGACCTCTTCACCGCGTGTGTAGGGCACGACGCAATAGCTACAGTAATTGGAGCAGCCTTCCATGATGCTGACAAACGCGCTGGCTCCCTTGGCGTGTGCAGGTGGCAGGTGGTCAAACTTTTCAATCTCTGGAAAGCTGATATCGACTTGTGACCGTTTGAGCCGAACACGATCAAGAAGCATTTTCGGAAGCCGATGCAAAGTTTGCGGACCAAACACCACATCAACAAAAGGCATACGCTCAATGATGGCAGCCCCTTGCTGGCTGGCCACACAGCCGCCCACTGCAACCAATGCGTTTTTCAAGTGCCTGATGCGACCCAAGTCAGAGAACACTTTTTCTTGTGCCTTTTCACGAACCGAGCAGGTATTGAACACAATCAGATCGGCCTTTTCAACATCGTCAGTCAGTTGGTAAGCGTTGTCTGCACACAGCACATCTCGAATTTTGTCGGAGTCGTACTCGTTCATCTGGCAGCCATACGTTTTAATGAATACTTTTTTACTCATGGTGAAATTGCTATCCTAATAGTAGCTAACAATGCTTGATGGATAAGCGCTAAAGGCATTTTTCTTATCTTTTTTTATGCCGAACCATCAACGGGAAATCAACGTGGACAAAGGGTCAACCTGCGTTTTGTCGTCATCGGTTTTTGGCTGGTTGGCTTCCGACTCAAAAATGGTAGGGGTAACGGTGTTCACGCCGTTGCGTTGTGCCTCTTGCTCGTTCAAAATCCAAACATCATGCAGCATGCCCTGACCGTCGCGAACATAATTGACCAAAAGACGCTGTCCTACCAAAGTGCCTGAGAGCACAATCAAATTGTTCACGCCTTTGATGCGTGCGCCCGGCGATAGCCTGGCCGGCTCGCCGTTGATCAGCACCATGGGGGGTTCGGTCACTTCCAGCACACCGCGCAGCGCGTTCGCCGGAAATAAGCGCACAGCCATTTGCGCCGTACTGACTGTAGTGAGCAGCAGCACCATTCCTGCAAGCACTGCAGTTCGCAAATGGATGAAAAGAGTGTCAAAAACAAAACGGTAGAGCTTCATGCTAACGTGACGGCGCAGTTGCGCCCCTGTTGCTTGGCTTGGTAGAGCCGTGCATCCGCCTGACGAAACATGGCAACCAATGCACCAGATGCCTTTTCTATCCAGACACCCCCCACCGAAATGGTGACCTGGCGCCAATCATCGTTTTTCTCATGTTCAATGGCCAATGCACGAACCTCTTGCACAATAGACTGCGCCAAGGCATTCAGCGATGACTCAGAGGCATGGGGCACCATCACTGCAAATTCCTCACCACCATAACGCGCTACGAAGGCATCAGTGGTTTGCTCTTGGGTAACATTGAACTGACGAACTACTCTATCTATTGCCAATGCCACGTGACGCAGGCAATCATCACCCGATTGGTGACCATAACGGTCGTTGTAATTTTTGAAGTTATCAATGTCAAGCATCAAAATACCAAAGGAACGCTGTCCTGTCACGGCTTGCGTCCACAGGTTGTCAGCACGCATATCCATGCTGCGGCGATTGCACAACCCCGTCAAACCGTCAACACTGGCTAAATCCTGCAATTTTTGATTGGCACGTGTCAAACTTTGCCGCAACGACGCAATGCGGCTCATGGCCTTCATCTTGGCATTCAGCACAGGCTCTGGCACATACTTGGACATAAAGTCATCACCGCCAGCCTCAATGGCTGTGACCAGGTTTTCAACCGTGTCAGATGATGTCAAAAAGAGGATGGGTGTCCATGCCCACTGCTGTGTCGCTTCAATCGCACGGATACGGTTGGCCGCTTCAAAACCATTCATGACGGGCATTTCAACGTCCATCAAGACCAGGTCTGGCGCTTCCTTGGCAAACATCTCAACGCCGACTTGCCCATTGGCGGCAGAGACAACGTCGTAGCCATAACTGGCCAGCCGAGAGGTCATCACCATCACCACGGACCGGGCATCATCGACCAACAAAATTTTCATTCCAATGTCCTATGACGATACACGCTTGTCGCAATTAACGCCTGTTGCGATTGATACTGCTTAAATTGTCTTTGATTCTTGCACGACGCTCTTCACATTTTTTACTTTCATGTTCCATCGCTTTGCGTTTTGTGTAACCAGTGTAGTCTGCCCACTGCCACCACACCACGGCCAGCACAAAAGGCAACAACACCAGCCACCATGACCAAAGTGCGACAGGCCCCAACTCCAACCATTTCATGACCAATAACACCAAACCTAACCCCATTAAATACATGGCTATTTCCTGAATGTTAAAACACGACCGCTCACCACTCACACTAAAATGACGTTGAACGAAACCATCACATCATACAAGGACACTGCCATGCGTCGCATTTTTCTGACTTTTATCATTGCTACATCGTGTGTCACACCCGCACTGGCCGATTTGGCCTTGGCGCAGCAAAAAAATTGTATGGCTTGCCACGCTGTTGAGAAAAAAGTAGTGGGGCCTTCTTTCAAAACCATCGCCAACAAATATGCCGGGCAAAACGTCAATGCCAAGCTCGGCAACAAAATCACGCAGGGCGGCGCAGGCGCATGGGGCGCAGTTCCCATGCCCGCCAACCCCCAGGTCAGTCCCGCCGAATCCCAAACGCTGCTCAAGTGGATCATGTCTCTCAAATAGAAATAATTAACTTCAGTCGATATGTCTCATCACACTCCACATCAACGCATTGCCATGCGCCCCATTCCCAGGTTTATTTTTGCCAGTCGCTGGCTACAGCTTCCGCTCTACATTGGCTTGATTGCCGCTCAGTGTGTTTATGTTTTTCATTTCTGGGTAGAACTGGTGCATTTGCTGGAAGCTGCCTTTGGCAACCAGACAGCGCTACAGGCCCTAGTCACCAGCATTGGCTACAAAGCCAACAGCATCGTACCTGCTCTGAATGAAACCATCATCATGCTGGTAGTGCTGGCGCTGATCGACGTGGTCATGATCTCCAACCTGCTGATCATGGTCATTGTGGGTGGCTATGAAACCTTTGTCAGTCGCATGGACTTAGACGGCCACCCTGACCAGCCCGAGTGGCTCAGTCACGTCAACGCCTCTGTGCTCAAGGTCAAACTGGCCACAGCCATCATTGGCATCAGCTCCATTCATCTGCTCAAAACTTTTATCAATGCCGCCAATTACGAAGACAAGGTGCTGATCGCTCAAACAGTCATTCACATCACCTTTTTGCTCTCGGCCATGGCCATTGCCTACACCGATCGGCTGATGTCATATTCTGCGCCATCAGCACACGAATGATCACTTTAGGATATGGTCAATAATAAGTTCCGCATTTGACTCGTCAGATTTGGGCGCACTGCGTCGTTACAAATCGCGGATGTGGCTGGGCCACACCGCACGATTTGCGTCTGGCATTGCATCTTTAACTCTGACGGCCAAATGCACAACTTATTGTTGACCCTATCCTTACACATCTCATGAAAATTCACCCAGACAGTATGACCGCTCAATCCATCACAGCCCATGGCCAGGGTTGGGTACAGGTAGGGTCTGACAGGTTCAGCAGCAGTGTGGTAGTTGTGTCCGATGGTCGTCGAATACCATGGAACTGCGTCTGTTTTGACGACTTGAGCCGCTCCCATTTTGAACAATGGGCCACCCTGGAGTGCGAACTGGTCATCTTTGGCAGTGGACAGCGCATGCGTTTTGCACCTGTTGCCCTGACCCCCCCCTTGATGGAACACCATATCGGCCTGGAGTGCATGGACACCCCTGCAGCTTGTCGCACCTACAACATTTTGGTTCAAGAGGGCAGAAAAGTGGCTGTTGCGCTGCTGATTGAACCCCTGCACATCACTGCTCCTGGCATACCCCACCCTAAGTATTGATCTGAGTCTGTTGTAACCGATTACATCCTCTCTTTTTTAGCATCAATAGAATTTAATTCCATACAAATCAAGTATTTGCAGAAGAAATTACAGAGTCTAGACGTAACCGTTTAGACCCCTGGCCCAGATGTCGTCATTCCCGCGAAGGCGGGAATCCAGTGTATTTTGGTCTTCATGGATACACAAAGTCAGTCTGGATTCCCGCCTTCGCGGGAATGACGGTGGCGGGGTCTAAACGGTTAC
>CAIYWD010000099.1 GCA_903929815.1 uncultured beta proteobacterium | reverse complement strand
GTGATGTGGCTTTGCTTGGGTGCGACATCCAAATCCCCCCTAACCCCCCTTTGAAAAAGGGGGGTTAGGGGGGATTTGGTTTTTGTATTGCACCACATCACTTTGAAACGCACCCAATAGGCGATGCAACTTCCTGTTCATACCGTGACCTGTGACTTTGTCAGCCCGCTAGGTCCTATGGTTTTGGCTGTTGCCAGCGGCAATGTGGTGGGGGTTTGGTTTGAGGACCAAGCCCACTTGCCTGATATGTCTCACTGCCACAAAGAACCGCAAAACCCCGTCTTGCAGCAAACATGTGATCAGTTGGGCCAGTACTTTGCCCGCCAGCGCCACAGCTTCGACATGCCAATTCACATGGACGGCACCGTGTTCCAGCAAGCCGTGTGGCAAGCGCTGCTGACCATTTCCTACGGCAACACCCAAGACTATGGTGCCATCAGTCGTTGTATCGGTCAACCAAAAGCATGTCGTGCCGTCGGTGCAGCCTTAGGGTGTAACCCTTGCGCCATCATTGTGCCTTGCCATCGTGTAATAGGCGCACATGGCCGTCTGACCGGTTACTCAGGAGGATTGGATCGCAAGGCTGCTTTACTGAAACTGGAAGCTGGATTGAGGATGTAGCTGTCAGATTCGGACATTATTGTCGACCCTATCCTGACCTGCCAAACGGCTCGCCTCTGAGTTTGAAGCCAGCACGAACCCCTTTTTTGGAAAACCAGCCCTGGTTCATTTCAAGCACATAACGCACAGGTTTTATTGAACAATGTGAATCTGTCGTCCGCGGCTTCATGTCTGCCAGATTGACGATAGTGCCGTCGTCTGCCACAAATGCAGCGGTCAGTGACAACAGGGTATTTTTCATCCAGAAACATTGCACGGCGCTTTGTTCAAAAACAAACAACATGCCCTCAGAGGGTAGCAGGTGCTTGCGAAACATCAAACCGGTCGCCCTCTGCTCTGGGGTGGCGGCCACTTGGACATCCATCAAATACATACCTGCGGTCAGTTGAACGTGCGGCAAATCAAACTGGGCACTGTTTTGGGCATGGCTTGTATTGATGCAAGCGGTCATCAGCCCAAAAAGGGCGAACGCAAAGCGCTTCATGGCCTTGATATATAACCAAAATGTTTGCTCACCGTAGAGGCCACCCTACACTCATCAGCCCAGCGTAGGCTCAGGGGCATCCATCCTGGCCTTGCCCTCTCTTTTCAAAATGGGTTGAATGTCAAGCAACACTTCCGTTTTGCTCTCATCCTGATCATCTACCTCCACCGTTAAACGACCACCATCGGCCAAACGACCAAAGAGCAGCTCGTCTGCAAGCGCCCGACGGATGGTGTCTTGAATGAGTCGCTGCATGGGACGTGCGCCCATCAGGGGATCAAACCCTTTTTTCGCCAAGTGTTTGCGCAGTTTGTCAGTGAACGTCACTTCCACTTTTTTGTCTGCCAACTGGGCTTCCAGCTGCAACAGGAATTTATCAACCACCCGCAAAATGACGTGTTCATCCAGACATTTGAAACTGACGATGGCATCGAGCCGATTGCGAAACTCGGGCGTGAAGACACGTTTGATGTCTGCCATCTCATCGCCAGATTGGCGGGGGTTGGTGAATCCGATGGTGGCCTTGCTCATGGTCTCAGCCCCTGCATTGGTGGTCATGATCATGATAACGTTGCGAAAATCAGCCTTTCGACCATTGTTGTCGGTCAACGTGCCATGATCCATCACTTGCAGCAGCACATTGAAAATGGCAGGGTTCGCTTTTTCAATTTCGTCGAGCAATAAAACACAGTGCGGTTTTTTGGTCACGGCATCGGTAAGCAATCCGCCTTGCTCAAAGCCCACATAACCCGGGGGCGCACCTATCAGTCGGCTCACCGCGTGCTGCTCCATGTACTCGCTCATGTCAAAACGAACAAGTTCAATCCCCATGATGTAGGCCAATTGGCGAGCTGCTTCGGTTTTGCCAACGCCTGTTGGGCCGCTGAAGAGAAAAGCACCAATAGGCTTATCGCCCTTGCCCAAGCCAGATCGTGCCATTTTGACGGACGTGGCCAACATGTCGATGGCCTTGTCTTGCCCAAACACCACGTTTTTCAAATCACGCTCAAGGGTTTTGAGCTTGCTTCGGTCGTCGCTTGAGACATTGGCAGACGGAATACGGGCCATTTTGGCCACGATGTCTTCCACCTCGGCTTTGGTGATGGTTTTTTTTCGCTTGGACGGCGACATAATGCGTTGTGCTGCACCTGCTTCGTCAATCACATCAATGGCCTTGTCAGGCAGATGACGATCGGTGATGTATTTGGCGCTCAGCTCTGCTGCTGCTTGCAGGGCTGCTGCTGCATATTTGACGTTGTGGTGATCTTCAAAGCGTGATTTCAGACCTTTGAGAATTTCTACCGTTTGATCGACTGTGGGTTCAACCACCTCGACCTTTTGAAAGCGTCTTGAGAGGGCCGCATCTTTTTCAAAAATCCCACGGTATTCCTTGAATGTGGTTGCACCAATGCACTTGAGCGCCCCCGAACCCAGTGCGGGCTTGAGCAAGTTGGAAGCATCAAGCGTGCCGCCCGACGCAGCACCGGCGCCAATCAGGGTGTGAATTTCGTCAATGAACAACATCGTATTGGGCTTGTCTTTGACTGCTTTCAAGACACCTTTCAAGCGCTGCTCAAAGTCACCCCTGTACTTGGTGCCTGCCAGCAATGCACCCATATCGAGTGAATAAACCGTGGACTCGGCCAAAATTTCAGGAACGTCTTTTTGGGTGATTCGCCAAGCCAGGCCTTCAGCGATGGCAGTTTTGCCAACGCCGGCCTCGCCCACAAGCAAGGGGTTGTTTTTGCGACGTCTGCACAAAATCTGGATGACCCGCTCTACCTCAAATTCACGGCCAATCAGGGGGTCAATCTTGCCATCCCTGGCCAACTGATTGAGGTTTTGGGTGAATTGCTCCAGTGGCGATGACTTGTCATTCTTGTCATTTTGGCTATCGTCTGAATCTGCAGCACCATCGGTGGCTTTCACAGGTTCTGGCGGATCTGTTTTTTTAATGCCGTGCGCAATAAAGTTCACCACATCAATGCGCGTGACACCCTGCTGGTGCAAGTAATAAACGGCGTGAGAGTCTTTTTCACCAAAAATGGCAACCAGCACATTGGCACCCACCACTTCTTTTTTACTGTTGCCCGTCGATTGAACGTGCATGATGGCACGTTGAATGACCCGCTGAAAACCCAGTGTAGGCTGGGTATCGACGGCATCAGTGCCCGTCAAATGAGGCGTGTTGTCACGGATGAAAGTGCCAATTGATTTGCGCAAATCTTCCACGTTGACCATACAGGCACGCAGAACCTCAGATGCACTGGGGTTGTCGAGCAGTGCGAGCAGAAGATGTTCGACCGTGATGTACTCATGGCGCTGACGACGGGCCTCTACAAACGCCATGTGCAGGCTAACTTCCAGTTCTTGGGCAATCATAAATTTCCTTGGGGTAACTAGGTTTGGGATGGGTCTCAAATGCAACAAAGTCTCACGTTCCGGCGGGTTCACAGACGCACTGTAGCGGATGCCCGGCCTGACTGGCAGCGTCCATGACGCGATGAACCTTGGTCGCAGCAATATCGCGCGGGTAAATGCCGCAAACCCCTTTGCCCTCTAAATGAATTTTCAGCATGATACGCGTGGCAGCAGCTAGGTCTTTGGCAAAAAAATCCTGAATGATCGTGACCACAAATTCCATGGGGGTGTAGTCATCATTGAGCATGAGTACCTGGTACATCTGCGGTGGCAGCATTCGCTGGGCGCGTTTTTCCAGCACCAGTGCCTCATCGGTGTCAGCCTGTACATCCTTTACGGGAAGGTTTTCTGCATGTTTGTCTGATTTTTTAACCATGAATTGATTCTACGAGCTTCCGATTCAACAAGACTACACTAATGACCCAAAAGTCATTAACTTTATGTCCATCATCACACAAAACTCCCTTTTGACACCCCATGACCCCACCAAGCGTGTGCGTCGAAAAGAATCTCGCCCCCATGATATTCTGGCAGCAGCACTGGATATTTTTATCGCAAAAGGTTTTGCCGCCGCACGCGTGGAAGATATTGCCAAACATGCTGGCGTGTCCAAAGCCACACTTTTTGTGTATTTTTCGGCCAAGGAAGAATTATTCAAAGAAGTGGTACGCAACAACATTTCCACGCGGTTTATCGAGTGGGGCGAAGAATTTGAACACTTCGAGGGGACATCTTGCGACATGCTGCATTACTGCTTGAACAGTTGGTGGCAACGCATTGGCTCTACCAAAGTTTCTGGCATTCCCAAACTCATCATGAGCGAGGCTCACAATTTCCCTGACCTGGCAGTGTTTTACCATCAAGAGGTGATTCAACCGGGTAACGCACTGATTGGACGCATTTTGCAGCGCGGCATGGATCGTGGCGAATTTCGACAGCTTGACTTGCAATATGGCACTTATACGGTGCTTGCCCCCATGATTTTTTTGGTGATGTGGCAGCACTCTTTAGGCCATTGCACGAACCAGCTCACGCCGATGATGCCACAACGATTTTTGGACATGCAGCTTGATATTTTGCTGTATGGCTTTTGTACTTCCCCAACTCTTACTTCAATATCATGAAATCCTGGATCAAATGGACAACTGCCGCCCTGGTGCTGGTTTTATTGTCAGCGGGTATCGTTCGCACTCTACTGGCACGTAAGAACAAGCAAGCAGCGCTGGCAGCGCAGCAAACTGCACAAAAGACCGAAGTCTCGGTAGCGCTCACGGCTGCGGATGTGGTCAGCGCCCAAATGCTTGAATTAACGCAAAGCCTTGCATTGACGGGACCTGTTCAGGCCGTTCACTCCGTCATGATCAAGGCACGCACCCCCGGTGAATTGAGACTGACATTGCGTGAGGGCGATACCGTGAAGGCAGGTCAAATCGTGGCGCATGTTGATGCCACCGATGCACAGGCTAGGCTGCACCAGGCCAAGCAGCAAGCACAAGCTGCCCAGGCACAGGTCGACATGGCGCAGCGCAGCCACAACAACAACCTCGCCTTGTTGGCACAGGGCTTTATTTCCAGCACCGCACTTCAGAATTCGCAAGCCACCTTCAATGCGGCACTTGCCAATCTGGCAGCGGCACAAGCGGGGGTTGATCTGGCGGTCAAGGCGATGGACGACACCGTGTTGCGTTCGCCCATTGCGGGAACGGTGTCTCAACGACTCGCACAAAATGGCGAACGTGTTGCTGTTGAATCACGGATTCTTGAAATTGTCGATATCAGCCAACTTGAAATGGAAGCCACTTTGAACGCAGCAGACTCGGTGTGGGTCAAGGTGGGGCAAACGGCTGTCGTTCATGTTGAAGGTATTTCTAATCCCTTCATGGCAAAAGTGGCTCGCATCAACCCCAGTACCAGCACTGGCAGCCGTGCTGTTTTGGTGTATTTGACACTGAACACCCAAGACAGCCCTGCCCACTTGCGCCAGGGTCTGTTTGCCCAGGGTGATTTGCACCTTGGCACAGTTCGCACTTTGGCATCTCCTTTAAGTGCCGTGCGAACCGACAAAGCGCAGCCCTATGTGCAGGTCATCGCGCAAGGTCGCGTGCTGCACCAAACCGTGACGCTTAGGGAGCGTGGTGTTGCCAATGGCCAACTCATGGTGGGCATCACGGGTGTTCCTGAAGGTGCGGTATTGATTGACGGCACGGTGGGCACGCTGCGAGCGGGCACACAAGTTCAAACCGTTCCCTCAAAATAAGGCACTGATCATGTGGTTTACCCGCGTCAGCCTTCACAACCCCGTGTTTGCCACCATGGTCATGCTGGCCTTGGTGGTGCTTGGCCTTTTTTCGATGAATCGTCTGCAAGTCGATCAGTTTCCCAACGTCGATTTCCCCATCGTGGTCATCAGCACAGAATACCCTGGTGCATCCCCCGAAATTGTTGAAAGTGAAGTCACCAAAACAATTGAAGAGGGTGTTAATTCAATTGCCGGCATCAACGCACTGACATCGCGTTCCTATGAAAGTCAGTCGGTTGTCATCATCGAATTTGGTTTGCACATTGACGGGCGCAAAGCAGCCGACGATGTTCGTGAGAAAGTAGCCGCCATCCGCCCCAATTTGCGAACGGAAGTCAAAGAACCTCGCGTCTTACGTTTTGACCCTGCCAGCCGTTCCATCTGGTCTGTGGCGGTCTTGCCCGATGTCCAATCTGGCACGGCCATGACCCCGGTTGAACTGACGACCTGGGCAGATCAAACGCTGAAAAAACGACTGGAAAACGTTCGCGGCGTGGGTTCGGTCACTTTGGTGGGAGGCACAAAGCGCGAAATCAACATTTACTTAAACCCTCAAGCCCTGGAGTCTTTTGGCATCACCCCTGAACAAGTGGTGAATGCAGTTCGCTATGAAAACCAGGATGTTCCGGTCGGCAGCATTCGCTCTTTGAAACAAGACAGGGTGATACAGATTGCCGCACGAATTCAACGCCCTGAAGACTTTGGCCAGATCATTGTGGCACGCAAAAATGGCGCACCGGTGCGCGTCCATCAAGTTGCCACCGTGACGGACGGCGCTCAGGAAATTGAAAGCCTGGCGCTCTACAACGGTGAACGCACTTTGCTGCTTGAAATACAAAAAGCGCAAGATGAAAACACCATTGGCGTGGTCGATGGCCTGAATAAAACGTTGGCTGAAATTCAAACCCAGTTGCCACCCGGTGTCAAACTGACCTCCATTACCGATGGTTCACGGCAAATTCGGGTAGCAGTATCCAACGTCAGTCGAACCCTGTTCGAAGGCGCACTGCTCACCGTGCTGATTGTGTTTTTGTTCCTGAACTCTTGGCGATCCACCGTCATCACGGGGCTGACGTTGCCCATTGCGCTCATCGGCACTTTCTTCATCATGAACCTGCTGGGTTTCACCATCAACATGATCACCATGATGGCACTCAGTCTGTGTGTGGGATTGCTGATTGACGATGCCATTGTGGTGCGCGAAAACATTGTTCGCCACGTGCAAATGGGCAAAGGCGTTTTTGAGGCCTCGATGGATGGCACGAGTGAAATTGGTCTGGCGGTATTTGCCACCACCTTGTCTATCGTGGCCGTATTTTTGCCCATTGGCTTTATGGGCGGCATCATTGGCAAGTTTTTTCATGAATTTGGCATCACCATTGTCTCGGCGGTGCTGATTTCCATGTTTGTCAGCTTCACGCTAGACCCCATGCTCTCCAGCATTTGGCATGACCCCAGCATTGAAGCGCAGGGCCATCATCACAAGCCCATCACGCTCTATGACCGCACCATTGGCCGAATCACAGCGCTTTTTGACCACGGCACAGACCTGCTTATTTCCATCTACCAGGGCATTTTGCGACGGGCACTGGTTCACAAACTGGCGACTGTTATTGTGGCTACCGTCATCTTTGTGGGCAGCATTGCCATGCTGCCCTTGTTGGGAACAGAGTTCGTACCCAAGTCTGATTTTTCCGAGACCAGCCTGACGTTGAACACCCCTGTGGGTTCGTCTTTGGAACTGACCGAGGCCAAAGCCAAACAGGTCGAGGCTATTCTTCGCTCATTCCCCGAAGTACGCTACACGCTCACCACCATCAACACCGGCAACGCGCAGGGGAAAATATACGCCAACATTTACATCCGTCTGGTGGATCGCAAACTGCGCCACCGCGGTGTCGATGAAATGTCTTCTGTTTTGCGAGAACGTATGCGTCAGGTGCCCGGCATCACCGTCACGCATCTGGGGCTGCTGGACCCCGTGGGCGGACAAAAGCAAATCGCCTTTTCCATTCAGGGTGCGGATATGGGCGAGCTGTCACGCCTGACTGCGATGGCGCTGGACAAAATTCGTGATGTTCCCGGTTTGGTGGACATTGATTCAACCCTGAAACCCGACAAGCCCACGCTGGATGTGGATGTCAAACGCGACGTGGCCTCTGACCTGGGGTTGTCGGTGGGACAAATCGGTTCATCCTTGCGCACCCTGGTAGCAGGGCAAACCGTGGGCAACTGGCGTGCGCCCGACGATCAAACCTACGATGTCAATGTTCGACTGGCGCCGAATGCACGCAACCAGTCACAAGACCTGGACAACCTGCCTTTTGTGACCGCCATCAACCAGGATGGCAGCTCGCGCGTGGTACGACTGAACCAGGTGGCAACAGTGCGTGAGTCCACAGGCTCCAATCAAATTAACCGACGCGATTTGACCCGCGAGGTGGCCATCTCCGGCAATGTCTCTGGCCGATCTGCCGGTGAAATATCAGCCGACATCAAGCGTGCGATGGACAGCATGGCCATGCCACCGGGCTACAGCTACAAATTCAGCGGCTCGACCAAAGACATGGGCGAGGCCTTTGGCTATGCCATTCAAGCATTGATTTTGGCGGTGATTTTTATCTACATGATTTTGGCCAGCCAGTTCAAAAGTTTCCTGCAACCCCTGGCACTGATGACTGCGTTACCGCTCACCCTGATAGGCGTGGTACTGGCGCTGATGATGTTCAACTCTACCTTGTCGATGTTCTCGGTCATTGGGGTGGTGATGCTGATGGGGCTGGTTACCAAAAACGGCATTTTGCTGGTGGACTTTGCCATTCGCGCCCGCGCCGACGGCATGAACCGCACCGAAGCCTTGCTCATGGCCGCCCGCGTGCGACTGCGCCCCATTTTGATGACCACGCTCGCGATGATTTTTGGTATGGTGCCGCTGGCTTTTGCGCTCTCGGAAGGATCCGAGATGCGTGCGCCGATGGGTCAGGCTGTGATTGGCGGGGTGATTACGTCGTCGCTTTTAACCCTGGTGGTGGTGCCTGTGGTGTATTGCTATATGGACGATTTGGCGGCGTGGTTGGGCAGGTTCTGGCGTGGCGATCGCGCTGAAAAGTTGTAAGCCTTTTTGGGCTATAACCCGCGTCTGTATTGCGTTGGTAGCTATTGTTTTATGAGCAATTATCAAGAATTGCGCCACCCAACCCATTGATTTGTAGAAGCGTCATCCTGACGCTTTTTATCGTTTCCACGCTCTTGCGTGGGAACGATAAACGATAAAAAAGTTTTCCACCTTGCACTGCGCTTGCGTTTCATGCGGCTACGTCGCTACTGACTAGAATTCTGATCAATATTTTTTCAGGAACAACACCATGCCACCCATCCAGTTTGCCACCCCCGCCCCCACATTTGAAGATGTCTGGCGCATGTTTCAAGAAAATGCCCAGCAGTCCAAGGAGGATCATCGCTTGATGAAAGAGCGTTCAGCCGAGACTGAGCGCCAAATGAAAGAACATTTGGCCGAAACCGAACGCCAGATGAAAGAGCATTTGGCCGAAACCGAACGCGTGATGAAGGAACGATCCGCCGTTCTGAGCAAACAACTGGGTGACCTGGGCAACCGGTTGGGCGAGTTTGTCGAACACGCCGTGGCGCCGGCGGTGGTGCAATTGTTTCAAGCACAGGGCGTTGAAGTGCATGAAGTTCACCCCGAGGTATCGTCCCACCGCAATGGCGAGGGCGTTGAAATCGACCTGTTGGTGATCAATGACGGTGCTTTGGTGGCGGTGGAATGCAAAAGCAAGCTCACGCACGCCCATGTGGACGAACACCTTGAGCGCATGGAAAAGCTCAAGCGCTTGTTTCCGCTGTACAAAAACCATCGGGCGCTGGGGGCAGTGGCTGCGATGGTGATGAGCGACAGCGTCAAGGCCTATGCCCAAAACCAGGGGTTTTATGTGCTGTGCCAAAACGGTGAGAACGTTGAAGTCAGCAACACAGAGGGGTTTACGCCACGCGCCTGGTAGAGGGTCACCTGGGGGCATCGCCGCCGGACTCCCACAGATATATCCCAATGCCCGCACATCCCAAAGAGCAAAGTAGCCCGTAAGTGGTCGCCAATAAGTTTTCTACCTTCATAACTCAAAAACCATAGCGCACTATGCAATACCAGAGCGTGTTACAGGCGAATTTTGCGTAATTTTCAAGGTAGCTAACTTTCCGTGAACCGCTTATGACGCGAAGCGAAACACAAGATCGCCGTCCGTTACACCTTGACATCGCGCCCCACAATCTTGCATTGCGCTTGTGCTTCATGCAGGCTACGTCGCTATTGTTTTAGGGACGATTTGGCGGCGTGGCTGGGCAGGTTCTGGCGTGGCGCTCGCTAAAAAAGTTATCAGCCTTTTTGGCCTGTAACCCTTATCCCTATTGCGTTGGCAGCTATTATTTTGTGAGCAATTATCAAAAATGGATGCCATAAAACCCATGGCAGAGGCTGACGTTCTGGCTTTTGACTTTTGGCAACCCATGCCTTAAAAAATTCTTCGCAATGAACTGAAAACGACACAAGCTGTCGTACCCCCGTGTTAGCCTCTGTTTTCTTCTTAAAAACAAGCCTCCATGATCACCGTGCGAGAAACATTGCTTCAGCACCCTACCAGTCCCGCAGCAATCGTGTCTGGCAAGTGGTTCAATAGCGCTTTTTCCCCAGCCCCCCAAACATCAACCCCACTTCACCAAGGAGCCACCCCATGTTTCACCAGCAAACCCTTATCGCTGAAGCCCTGCCCACCGTGCGCAATTTGCTAAAGCAATACGAACGTCCAACAGACTGGCTGGCCACCCTCACGGCAGATACCCACAATTTCATCGTCAGGGTGCCCTTGGTCGGGGCGTTTAGCGCGGGCAAGTCATCGCTGTTGAACGCCTTGATTGGCACCCCGATATTTGCCACGAATATCGACCCTGAAACCGCCGTTCCCGCTGAAATCAGCCATGCCCACAGCGAAAGTTTCACCGGATGTTTGCCGGATGGCCGCAAAATTGCGTTGAGCTGTGAAGACGTTTTGCAAAATCAACTGGCCATGCTCAAACCGTCTGGGTGGGTGGACATCACCCTGCCTCTTCCTCAACTGGCGGCCATTTCCCATCTGCGTTTGGTGGACATGCCCGGGTGGGACTCTGGCATGGAAGGCCACACGAAAGCCATTGACGGTTACGCCGCACGCAGCCTGGCCTATTGCGTGGTGGTCAGTGCCGATGAAGGCAGTTTGCGAGAAAGCATTCGACTGGCCTTGACCGAACTGGCTGTTCACAACCTGCCGTTGATTGCCATCATCAACAAGGCCGACAAAAAACCACCCGAAGATGTCGATGCCATTGCCCGAAACGTCGCCGCCGAAATTCAAACTGTGACCGGCAAACCGCCCCTGCGTGTGATCAAGGTATCCGCCCGCAAAAATGACATCAGCGAATTAAGCTCTGCCCTGATGGATTTGGAACACCTGGCCGAGCCACTGTTTACCCAAGCGGTGACAACGCCGTTTATCAATCACCTGGGGACACTGAAAGGCTATCTTGAAACGCTGACCAACCGTGATGACCTGGACAGTGAAAAAATCAGTGCAGCGATAGCAAACATCGAAACAGAAATAGCGCTTTTTGAAACCCAACTGCGCAACGAAACCCAAGCCCTTGACGCTCGTGTTGCCCCTGTGCTGGGCAAAATTCTGCGCCGCGTCCAGTCCGCGTTGGAGGGCCAGTTAAGCAGCCTCAGCAACACCGCAGCGCACGGCGGCGACATCAACAGCGCCTTGGGTGCAACGATTCGACTGGCCGTGACCCAAGGCTTTGAGGAAGATTTCAACCCCGAAATGCGCCGCTACTTTGACCGTGTGGCAGATGCCATCCCCCATAGCATAGAAGCCCGCATCAACCTGCCACAACAAGACCAAGGCACGGCAGTGGCCAAAAACCTGTTCATTGCGTCCTCGCCCATGCTGGCCAAGCTGGCACTCAAAATTCCGGGCATTGGCCCTGTGGTCGCCGCAGCGATCACGGCGGTGGCGGCCCTGCTGGCGGTCTTTGGTGCAGGCCAGGGCACTCGTGAAGTGCAAGCAGCCGAGCAACTGGAACAGATTCGCCAAAATATCCTCAATGATGTCATCCCCCGTGCCGTGGAGCAAACCCAAATGGCCATGACACCCGCACTCCATGAGCGGATTGCCGAGGCCAAAAGCAACATTGAGGCATCCGTCCAGGTGCAACGTCAGGAACGCACCGCAGCGCTTGAACGTTTGCGGACAGACTTGGCGCAGGGGCAAGAAGCCCACCAGAAAAAATGTGCGCAATACCGCATTGACCTGGCCACTGTCAGCGACATCATTACCCGATTTTAAAAATGCGATACCAGTGGGGAGTGGGGAGTGGAAAGTGGGGAGTGGAAAGTGGGGAGTGGAAAGTGGGGAGTGGAAAGTGGGGAGTGGAAAGTGGGGAGTGGAAAGTGGGGGAGTGG
>CAIYWD010000098.1 GCA_903929815.1 uncultured beta proteobacterium | reverse complement strand
CGCTCTCACCCAAAGGGTGAACTCCATCGAAATAACAAATATCAATTTTCATAACGGTTTAGTGAAGATAATAAGCGGTCAACTGAGGAATCCAGGTTGAATCGCACCCCCCGTTAACATCATCCCGATGCCAACCTCTGCCCCACACGACAACCCCGCCATCACCTTCATCACCCGCTGGAGCGGCATCACGGCCAGTGAACTCGCAACCGCGCAGAGCTTTGTGATCGACCTGTGCGCCTTGTTGGAAGTCGATAAGCCGCACCCCACGCCTGAGCAGGATTACATGTTTGAGCGCCCTGTTACTTTTCATCACAGGGATGGCTCCAGCAGCCCGGGACGCATCGACTGCTACAAGCGTTCTCACTTTTGTCTGGAATCCAAAAAGCAAAAAAGCGCTGCCCACACCAAAGGCTTTGACGATGGCCTGCTGCGTGCCCATGCCCAGGCTCAAAATTATGTCCGCGCCCTCCCCTCTTTGGAAGGCCGACCGCCTTTTGTGCTGGTGGTCGATGTGGGCACGGTGATCGAGGTTTATGCCGAATTCAGTCAAAGTGGCGGGGCTTATCTGCCGTTTCCTGACCCGCGCAGTTACCGCATTTCACTCGTCGATCTGGCACAGCCTGAAGTGCGCGAGCGGCTTCGGCTGATTTGGACATCGCCCCAGCAGTTAAACCCGGCGTTGATCAGCGCCAAAGTCACGCGCGAGGTGGCTGATTTGCTGGCAAAATTGGCAACATCTTTGGAGTCAAATCGGGCTATAACGCACGCCCAGCCTGCATTGTTAGATACTGAAATAATAGCGTCTTATTTGATACGGTGTCTGTTTTCAATGTTTGCCGAAGACATTGGTTTGTTGCCCAAAGATGCGTTTTTAACGCTGCTGACAACCCACCGTGATGACCCTGCCACTTTGCAAATCATGTTGCGCTGTTTGTGGGCGGACATGGACAGTGGCGGCTTTTGTATGGCACTGGCCAAAAAGGTGCTTCATTTCAACGGCAAACTCTTCAAGCACAGCGCGGTTGATGGCTACAGCCTGCTTTTAAAACCGGAGCAAATTGACTTGTTGATTGCAGCGGCAAAAGCCGATTGGCGATCTGTCGAACCTGCCATTTTTGGCACGCTGCTGGAGCGTGCCTTGAACCCGACCGAGCGTCATGCCCTGGGTGCGCATTACACCCCACGCGCCTATGTCGAGCGATTGGTTTTGCCCACCGTGATGGAGCCGCTTCGTGCCGAGTGGGCCAATGCACAGGCGGCAGCCTTGGTGCTGGCGCATGAAGCAGCAGAACTGAGTGGCCGTGCGATGACCGAAAAACTCACCGAAGCCCGTGCCGAGGTCAGGAAATTCCACCATCGCCTGTGCAGCCTTCGGGTGCTGGACCCCGCTTGTGGCAGTGCCAACTTTTTGTATGTCACGCTGGAACACTTGAAACGTCTGGAGGGCGAAGTCATCAACCAACTCCTGGCTCTGGGTGAAACGCAGGACAGATTGGGCTTTGAAGGTGAAACCGTGACCGTTCAACAGTTGCGCGGCATCGAATTGAACCCTCGCGCTGCCGCCGTGGCCGAACTGGTGTTGTGGATAGGCTTTTTGCAGTGGCACATTCGCACCCAGGGCAACACCGCCGTGGCAGAACCCGTGGTGCATGATTTTGAAAACATCGAATGTCGAGATGCGGTGCTGGCGTGGGATGCCCAAGAACCCGCTTATGACGACCACGGCCAGTTATTAACGCGCTGGGATGGAGTGACCTTCAAAACCCATCCGGTGACAGGGGCATTGGTGCCGGAAGAATCGGCGCAAGTGCCGCAATGGAGATATGTCAATGCACGGGCGGCGCAATGGCCACAGGCAGATTTCATTGTGGGTAATCCGCCGTTTATTGGCAACAAGCGCATACGCGATGCCTTAGGCGATGGCTATGTGCAAGCTTTGCGAAAAGCCTGGCCCCAAGTGCCAGACAGCGCTGATTTCGTCATGTACTGGTGGGCAAAAGCGGCAGCGCTGGTGGCCAGTGGGCAGGCGTTGCGATTTGGTTTGATCACCACCAACAGCATCACCATGATTTTTAACAGGCGCATCGTTCAATCGGCGCTTGATGGACAGCAGGCTTTGATGCTGGCCTTTGCCGTGCCAGATCACCCGTGGGTGGACAGTAGCAATGGGGCTGCGGTGCGCATTGCCATGACGGTGGCAGCCAGGTCTGATGCAAGTCAAGACGATGCGGCAGAGGGCAAGGTTGGACGGTTGCTAACAGTGACGGACGAGAAAACCGGCGACTATGGCGAAGTGGATGTCTCACTGGTGGAGCAAGTCGGTGTGATTCATGCAGATTTGACAACAGGTGCCAACGTGACCAGTGCCAAGCTATTGCAAGCCAACACAAAAATTGCCAACCGTGGCGTGATACCGCATGGCGCTGGCTTTTTATTGACACAGGAAGAAGCCCGCAGCATTGGTTTGGGAACGGTGACTGGGTTGGAAACGCACATCCGTGAGTACCGCAATGGGAAAGACCTGACCGATAGGCCTCGCTTTGTCAAAGTTATTGACCTGTATGGGTTGACTTCAGTCCAAGTGCGCGACCAATTTCCGTCCGTCTATCAATGGTTGCTGGAGCGGGTCAAGCCTGAGCGGGACCAAAACAACATGGCAAGGGTGCGCAATGATTGGTGGTTATTTGCTGCACCACGGCCTGTGATGCGCGAGTCTCTACTGGGTCTTCACCGCTACATTGTTACCGGCCAAGTCGTCAAGCATCGCGTCTTTCAATTTTTAAAAGCCAGTATCCTGCCTGACGACAAACTGATTGCCATTGCGCTTGACGATGCTTTTTATCTGGGCGTTTTATCAAGCAGTGTTCACGTTGAATGGGCATTGGCATTGGGCGGGCATCTGGGCGTTGGTAACGACCCCGTCTACAGCAAATCAACCTGCTTCGACACTTTCCCCTTCCCATCAGACGCCACTGGCCTGACCCCCAACCTGCGCCAAACCATAGCTGCGATAGCCGAGCACATCGACACCCATCGCAAACAGGTGTTATTGGCATCAGGTGCATCCAAAGAAGTAACGCTCACCGGCCTGTACAACGTGATTCAAGCCCTGAAAGAAGGCCGCCCCTTGGTGCCCAAGGAAAAGTCCATCCACAGCCAGGGCTTGGTCAGTATTTTGAAAGAACTGTACGATGAACTGGATGCTGCCGTGCTGGCGGCTTACGGTTGGAGCGATCTCAACGGTGCCACCCACAGCCAGGAGTTGCTTGGCCGTCTGCTTAGCCTGAACGCCCAACGCGCAGCAGACGAAGAACAAGGCATCATCCAATGGCTGCGCCCAGACTTTCAAAATCCGCTCTCAAAACAAGAGCTGCCAACGCAAGTGCAGCAAGGGCTAGAGGTCGATTTGCCGGTTATAAATCAGTCCGAAATTGATAGCAAAATTCCCATACCCTGGCCAGCCACCCTGCCCGAACAGATCAGCACGCTAGCCCAAGAGTTGACCCAAGCCCACACCGCCCTGACCCTGCCACAAATTGACATGCGCTTCAAAGGCCGAGGTAAAAAAAATCTGCCCGTGTTGCTGCAAACTCTGGAGGCTTTGGGGCGGGCGCAGCGTCAGGACATCAACGGTGTTGTCACCTGGCGTGCCTGACCAGAATCAAGTGCGGTGTGCGTACCGGGTGCGATTCAAAGTGATGTGGAACAGCCAACCTAGCCGCATACAAGAAGACGAGTTTGACGAATGTGTTCGCCTATTTTTACTATCAAAAAAATAGCTAACTACGCAAGCAGGACGGGGGCTAGAGGCTAATTTGTTATACCAAAAAACTCACATCTCGGAGCTTGGGCATCTTGCCCACTGTAGAAGCGGCTTCTAGCCACATCCT
>CAIYWD010000097.1 GCA_903929815.1 uncultured beta proteobacterium | reverse complement strand
GCGGTGTGGCCCAGCCACATAAGCGATTTGTAACGACGCAGTGCGCCCAAATCTGACGAGCCAAATGCACAACTTATTATTGACCATATCCTTAGGGGGGATTTGGATGTCGCACCCAAGCAAAGCCACATCACTTTGAAACGCACCCATCACACTCCGTCCAATCATTCCCCCGAATGATTTACGGTAAAGTCCACATCTTTCGATTTTTCCAGGACACGCGCCCATGACAACGGCAGACGAGATTCTTCATCTCCAAAATAACGGTTTGTATTCTTCAGCCCACGAGCATGACGCTTGCGGGGCAGGTTTTGTTGCACATATCAAAGGCATCAAATCGCATGACATTGTTTTGAATGCGCTCAAAATCCTTCAAAACTTGGACCACAGGGGGGCAGTGGGCGCTGACAAGTTGATGGGCGATGGTGCGGGCATTTTGATTCAGTTGCCCGATGTTTTGTACCGCGAAGAAATGGCAGCACAAGGTGTCACACTGCCGCCACCGGGCGAATATGGCGTGGGCATGGTGTTTTTGCCCAAGGAACACGCCTCGCGTCTGGCTTGCGAACAAGCACTTGAGCGTGCCATCCGAACACAAGGGCAGGTGCTCCTGGGCTGGCGCGATGTGCCGGTCAATCGCGAGATGCCCATGTCTCCTGAAGTACGAAAAAAAGAACCTGTTTTGCGCCAGGTGTTCATAGGCCGTGGCCATGATGTGCTGGTGCAAGATGCACTAGAGCGCAAACTCTATGTGATTCGCAAAACCACCAGCGCCCACATTCAAGACCTCAAGCTCAAGCACAGCAAGGAATACTATGTGCCCAGCATGTCCAGCCGAACCGTGGTCTATAAGGGATTGCTGCTCGCCGATCAGGTGGGTGTTTATTACATGGATTTGCAAGACCCCCGCTGTGTGTCCGCCCTGGGACTGGTGCATCAGCGCTTTTCCACCAACACGTTTCCCGAATGGCCGCTAGCGCACCCCTACCGCTATGTGGCGCATAACGGGGAAATCAACACCGTCAAAGGCAATTACAACTGGATGAAAGCGCGTGAAGGCGTGATGTCATCCCCCGTGCTGGGCGCAGATTTGCACAAGCTCTACCCCATCAGTATGCCCACTCAGTCCGACACGGCCATTTTTGACAACTGCCTTGAGCTATTGACCATGGCAGGTTACCCCATCAGCCAGGCGGTCATGATGATGATCCCCGAGCCGTGGGAGCAAAACACCGGCATGGACGAACGTCGCCGTGCGTTTTATGAATACCACGCCGCCATGCTTGAACCTTGGGATGGCCCTGCCAGCATTGTGTTTACCGATGGACGCCAGATTGGCGCTACGCTCGACCGCAACGGCCTGCGCCCCTCACGCTACTGCATCACCGATGATGATTTGGTTGTGTTGGCCTCTGAATCTGGTGTATTGCCCTTTCCTGAAAACAAAATCGTTCGTAAATGGCGATTGCAACCCGGCAAAATGTTCATGATTGACCTGGAACAGGGTCGCATGGTTGAAAACGACGAGATCAAGTCCATCCTTTCCAACAGCAAGCCCTACAAGCAGTGGATTGAAAACCTGCGCATTCGTTTAAGCGATTTGCCCGTCAGCAACGAACTCGCGCCAGAACCAGCAGACACCCTGCTGGATCGTCAGCAGGCTTTTGGAGTCACCCAGGAAGACCTTAAATTTTTGATAATTCCCATGGCCACCAACGGCGAAGAAGCGGTGGGTTCGATGGGCAACGACAGCCCTTTGGCGGTGTTGTCAGACAAAAACAAACCGTTGTACAACTATTTCAAACAGTTGTTTGCCCAGGTCACCAACCCTCCTATTGACCCCATTCGTGAAGCCATCGTGATGAGTCTGGTGTCTTTCGTTGGCCCCAAACCCAATCTGCTGGACATCAACCAAGTCAATCCACCCTTGCGTCTGGAGTTGAACCAGCCGATTCTGAATGGTGCCGACATGGCCAAACTGCGCGACATAGCCAGGCATACCCATGGTAAATTTCGCAGTTGTGTCATTGACATCACTTACCCATTGGCTTGGGGGCACGAAGGTGTGGAAGCCAAGCTGGCTTCCCTGTGCGCACAGGCGGTTGATGCCATCGAGGGCGGCCATAACATTTTGATCATCAGCGACTGTGCCTTGAACGCCACCCAGGTGGCTATCCCCGCGCTCCTGGCACTGTCTGCCATTCACCAGCACTTGGTGCGCGAGGGCTTGCGCACATCGGCAGGTTTGGTGGTTGAAACCGGCACGGCGCGTGAAGTGCATCACTTTGGCGTGCTAGCGGGTTATGGTGCTGAAGCCATTCACCCCTACCTGGCCATGCAAACTCTGACGGGCATCTGCCAAGACTTGCCCGGTGCGCCTGACGCTGACAAAGCCATTGGCAACTACATCAAGGCTGTGGGCAAAGGCTTGTCCAAGATCATGTCCAAAATGGGTGTGTCCACCTACATGAGCTACTGCGGCGCGCAATTGTTTGAAGCCATTGGCTTATCTTCTGATTTGATTGAAAAATACTTTACCGGCACGCCCAGCCGCGTGGAAGGCATTGGCGTGTTTGAAATTGCAAAAGAGGCTATTCGCATGCACAGGTGTGCTTATGGTTCAGACCCCGTGCTGGTCAATCGGCTCGATACCGGCGGCGAATACGCCTGGCGCACGCGAGGCGATGAGCATTTATGGACACCTGATGCCATTGCCAAACTGCAACACAGCACGCGCGCCAACAACTGGAATACTTACCAGGAATATGCCCACATCATCAACGACCAAAGCCAACGCCAGATGACACTGCGTGGTCTGTTCGAGTTCAAATGTGACCCGGCCAAGGCTATTGCACTAGACGATGTCGAGTCTGCCAAGGAAATCGTCAAACGCTTTGCCACGGGGGCCATGTCCCTGGGTTCGATCTCCACCGAAGCGCACGCCACATTAGCCGTTGCCATGAACCGTATCGGTGGCAAAAGCAACACCGGCGAGGGCGGTGAAGACTCGGCACGTTACCGCAACGAGCGCAAAGGCATTGCCATTAAGCTGGGCGACACCTTGAAAAGCGTGATTGGCAGCGATGTCGTTGAGGTTGATATGCCGCTTCAAGACGGCGACAGCCTGCGTTCACGTATCAAGCAGGTGGCCTCAGGCCGTTTTGGTGTCACGGCAGAATACCTGACCAGCGCCGACCAAATTCAAATCAAAATGGCACAAGGGGCCAAGCCCGGCGAAGGTGGCCAACTGCCTGGTGGAAAAGTGTCGGACTACATTGGCCGACTGCGCCACTCGGTGCCTGGTGTCGGGCTGATTTCGCCCCCACCCCACCACGATATTTATTCGATTGAAGACCTGGCGCAACTCATTCATGACCTGAAAAGCGTTGCACCCAAGGCCAGTATCAGCGTCAAACTGGTGTCTGAAATTGGCGTGGGCACTATTGCTGCCGGCGTTGCCAAGTGCAAGGCTGACCATCTGGTGATTTCTGGCCACGACGGCGGCACAGGGGCATCACCCTTGTCATCCATCAAACACGCGGGTAGCCCCTGGGAAATTGGCCTGGCCGAAACCCAGCAAACCTTGGTGCTCAACCGTCTGCGCAGCCGTATTCGCGTGCAAGTGGATGGCCAAATGAAAACAGGCCGCGACGTGGTCATGGGTGCGCTACTAGGAGCAGATGAATTTGGGTTTGCCACAGCACCTTTGGTGGTGGAAGGCTGCATCATGATGCGCAAATGCCACTTAAACACCTGCCCGGTCGGCGTGGCCACGCAAGACCCCGTGTTACGCCAAAAATTCTCAGGCAAGCCTGAGCATCTGGTGAACTACTTTTTCTTTATTGCCGAAGAAGTTCGCCACATCATGGCGCAATTGGGGATCGCCAAATTTGATGACCTGATTGGACGATCTGACCTGATCGACATGCGCCCAGGCCTAACCCACTGGAAAGCACGTGGTCTGGACTTTGGCCGACTGCTCGCACAACCCAACGTCCCTGCCGATGTGCCGCGTTACCACACCGAAACTCAAGATCATGGACTTGAGAAATCACTTGACAAATTACTGATAGCCAGAAGCCGCCGTGCCATCGATTCTGGCGAAAAAGTCAAAATCATGGAAACCGTGCGCAACGTCAACCGATCGGTAGGGGCCATGCTCTCGGGCGCGCTCACGCAAGTTCACCCCGAAGGTTTGCAAGATGACACCATCCGAATTCAACTCGAAGGCACCGGTGGACAATCTTTTGGCGCATTTCTGGCGCGTGGCATCACGCTGTATTTGATTGGGGATGCCAACGATTACACCGGCAAGGGCCTGTCAGGCGGTCGTGTTGTGGTGCGCCCCAGCATTGATTTTCGGGGCGATGCCACCCAAAACATCATCGTCGGCAACACCGTGATGTTTGGTGCAACGAGTGGCGAAGCCTTTTTTAGCGGCGTAGCCGGTGAGCGTTTTGCCGTGCGACTCTCAGGTGCGACCACCGTAGTCGAAGGCACGGGCGACCACGGCTGCGAATACATGACCGGCGGTACTGTGGCCGTCTTGGGAAAAACCGGACGCAACTTTGCTGCGGGCATGAGCGGCGGCGTGGCCTATGTCTATGATGAAGACGGCCAATTTGCACAACGCTGCAATACAGCCATGGTCACACTGCACAAGGTTTTGACCGCTGCTGAACAAAAAGAAGTCCTTGAGGTCGAATTGTGGCATCGCGGTTTAAGTGACGAAGAGCAACTCAAACAAATGCTCTCAGACCACAACCGCTGGACAGGCAGCAAACGTGCCCGCAAATTATTAGACAACTGGGAAACTTCACTCCAAAAATTTGTCAAGGTTTTCCCCAACGAATACCGCCGTGCGCTGGGAGAAATTTATGTAAGAAAAGTGGCTGTAACCCAAGCTGGGCGTGCGTAGTGTGCTATTAAAAACAAAGCAATGTACTTTTGGAAGCGAAGGCATCTTGCCCGCGTTATCCTAAGGATGTGGTCAGTAATAAGTTCCACATTTGGCCGTCAGATTTCTATTTGACACACCAACACCAAGGAAACAAAAATGGGAAAAACAACAGGATTCATGGAAATTGGATGCCTCGAAGAGGGCTACGCCCCCGTCCTTGATCGCTTAAAACATTACCAGGAATTTGTCATTGGATTGGATGATGCACAGGCCAAACAACAGGCAGCCCGCTGCATGGACTGCGGCATTCCGTTTTGTACCAACGGCTGTCCGGTCAATAACATCATTCCAGACTTTAACGATCTGGTCTATCGCAGCGACTGGAAAAACGCCATCGACGTGCTGCACAGTACCAACAATTTCCCAGAATTTACAGGCCGCATCTGCCCCGCCCCTTGCGAAGCCGCCTGCACACTGAACATCAACCAATTGCCAGTAGGCATCAAGTCCATCGAACATGCCATCATTGACCACGCCTGGGAGCAAGGCTGGGTCACACCCCAACCACCCCAACACAAAACCGGCAAACGGGTGGCCATTGTGGGTGCAGGTCCTGCCGGCATGGCCGCAGCCCAACAACTGGCTCGCGCAGGGCATGATGTCACCCTGTACGAGAAAAACGACCGCGCAGGTGGCCTGTTGCGCTATGGCATTCCCGATTTCAAACTTGACAAATCCCACATTGACCGCAGAATAGAGCAACTCAAAGCCGAAGGTGTCACGGTTCGCACCGGCATCCTGGTCGGCACTCTGCAAAAGGGATGTAAAGTGACCAACTGGTCCAAAGAGACGATTTCACCTGTCTTTTTGCAACAAGACTATGACGCAGTGTTGCTCACCGGTGGCGCAGAGCAGTCGAGGGACCTGAGCGTGCCAGGCCGCAATCTGGAAGGCATTCACTTTGCCATGGAATTTTTGCCCCAGCAAAACAAAGTCAATGCCGGCGACAAACTCAAAGGCCAGTTGCGAGCCGACGGCAAGCACGTCATTGTCATTGGCGGCGGCGACACGGGTTCAGACTGCGTCGGCACTAGCAACCGTCAGGGAGCTGCGAGCGTCACCCAATTTGAAGTCATGCCCCAACCCCCCATCGAAGAAAACCGCCCCCTCACCTGGCCCGATTGGCCATTGAAACTGCGCACCAGTTCCAGCCACGATGAAGGCTGTGTGCGCGAATTCGCCATTTCCACACAAGAATTTATCGGCGAAAAAGGCCGTTTGACGGGGTTAAAAACCGTTCGTGTGGTATTCAAGGACGGCAAAATGCAAGAAGTTGCAGGCACCGAGAAAATCTACCCTGCCGATATGGTTTTGCTGGCGATGGGCTTTACCAATCCGGTTGCCTCTGTCCTGGATGGATTTGGGGTGTTGAAAGATTTAAAAGGCAATGCGCAAGCCAGTACAGAAGCTGTTGGTGGGTATGTGACCAATATCCCCAAAGTATTTGCAGCGGGGGATATGCGTCGGGGTCAAAGTCTGGTGGTCTGGGCGATTCGCGAGGGGCGACAGGCAGCACGAGCGATGGATGCGTTTTTAATGGGGGAGAGTGAGTTGCCGCGGTGAGGGGTGCGTTTCAAAGTGATGTGGTGCAATACAAAAACCAAATCCCCCCTAAGGATATGGTCAATAATAAGTTGTGCATTTGGCTCGTCAGATTTGGGCGCACTGCGTCGTTACAAATCGCTTATGTGGCTGGGCCACACCGCACGATTTGCGCCTAGCATTGCATCCCAACTCTGACGGCCAAATG
>CAIYWD010000096.1 GCA_903929815.1 uncultured beta proteobacterium | reverse complement strand
GCGGTGTGGCCCAGCCACATAAGCGATTTGTAACGACGCAGTGCGCCCAAATCTGACGAGCCAAATGCACAACTTATTATTGACCATATCCTTAGGGGGGATTTGGATGTCGCACCCAAGCAAAGCCACATCACTTTGAAATGCAACCACTTTTTGATATGCTGTGGAGGCATTGTTCGTCACGTTTGTGGTCATAGCTTCCAACGCTGCTGTTGTCACTCAGACTCAGACAAAGCCAGATGCGCCTGAATTTTGTTATTGGCATGGGCAAAGGTGTCGGCCAGACTGGCAATCATGGCGCTGCAAGCGGTGGCTTCACCCGATCGACCGGCAGTTTCAATCTGCTGGCACAGATCACCTAGCGCTAGAGCACCGACCGTTCGTGCGGCTGATTTGAGGGTGTGTGCCACATTGGCGGCGTCGTTCATGTGACCTGCTTGTGCTGCGATCTCAATAGCGCTGACCTGGATCGCCGTTTTTTGTAGAAAGTTATTCAGCAGGCGACGGTGCATGCCCGGGTTGTCGCCCACAAGCTGGCCTAAAGTGCCGGCATCCCAGATGGCAACCCTAGCCGATAGTGCGTCTGGTTTATCTTCAGTTTCTTTTTTCACCGACACATCAGGTTCAACATGTTCATCATGTTCAATATTCAGGGGCAGCCATTTTTCCAGCATATTCCCAAGTTCTTGTAATCGCAAGGGTTTGCTCAGGTAGTCATCCATTTTGCACTCGATGCAGTGCAATGCTTCGCCCTGCATGGCGCTGGCGGTGACTGCAATGATGGGCAAATGTATACCGGCGGGCTCGGCGTAACGAATGGCTTCAGTCAGCTCAAACCCGTCCATACCCGGCATGTGACAGTCGGTCAGCAGCAGGGCATAGCGGCCTGTTTTCCACATCTCCAGGGCTATCAGACCATCCTCTGCTATCTCGGAGGCATAGCCTAAAAGGTGCAACTGCTCGCGCAAGACATCGCTGTTGGTTTCATTGTCTTCTGCCAGCAAGATGAGTTGATGTGCGGCCAGTGCTTCATCTACGGTGGGGCAAATTTGGCGCACCCGTAGCCGTCGCTCAGGTACTGCGGTGATCAAACGCAAAGGGGGCGCAGATCGCAGGGGCAGCGTGACCGTGAACTCAGAGCCTTGATCCCGCGTGCTGATGACGGTGATCTGCCCCCCCATCAGCGTCACAAGTCGCTGGCTGATGGATAGGCCAAGCCCGGTGCCACCAAATTGGCGAGCAGTGCTGGCATCTGCCTGGGTAAAGGGCTGAAACAGTTTGGATACGACCTCTTCAGACATGCCAATGCCTTTGTCTATCACCCGCAGCAATACAACCGCAGTGCCATCAGAGCCTGTGCCAGTCTCGATGCGCAGGGCCACGGTGCCCGGGTGTTGGGTATCGCTGCGGGTAAATTTGATCGCATTGCCTATCAAATTAAAGAGTACCTGGCGCAGACGCGTTGGATCAGACTTGATGAAATGCGGTAGCTCCGGGGCTATCCACATCGACAGGTCAATCGATTTGGTATTGGCCGTGCTCTGCATCAGTTGCACCACACTTGTCGCTACGTCCTTCAGGGATGTGGCAATGCACTCGACGGTCAACATACCAGCTTCTATTTTGGAGTAATCCAAAATATCATTGAGGATGTGCAGCAGGGCCTGTGATGACTGTGCGATAGTGCCCAACATGCGGCGTTGCTCGGAGGTGAGTTCAGTGTGCTGCAAAATGTCGATCATGCCCACCACACCGTTCATAGGGGTTCTGATTTCGTGGCTCATGTTCGCCAGAAATGCGGACTTGGCGCGATTGGCAGCCACTGCGGCTTCTTTCGCCTGGGTGAGTTCAATTTCAGCGGCCTTTTGCTGCGAAATATCACGCATGATGGTGGAAAAATATTCTGGATGGCCAAACTTGTCACGATGAACCAACCCCACCTGAAACACCGGGATTTCATGACCATCGCGGTGCAGCACCGCAGATTCACCCTGCCAACAACCCTGTTTGAGCATGGTGGGGATCACCTCTGTGGCGGCACGCTCGGCGGCCCAAGGCGGATGAATGTCCGAAATGATCAATGTGGAACTGTCAAAATTGTCTGGCAGTCCCAACAATTGGATACCCGCCTTGTTCATGTAGATATGCTGCTCTTGCATATCCGTCATGGCAATATAGTCGGGGGACTCTTCGATAATTTTGAGAAGACGGTCGCGTTCTGCATCTATGAGCTTGCGCTCGGTAATATTCAGGACGATTCCAGACATCTTGATGGGCATGCCCGTTGCGTCGTACTGAGCGCTTCCACGGCTGAGCACCCAGATGATCTTGCCCGTATCCAAACGCCAACGAAACTCCGCTGCGCAGGATTCATGCGAGTTGATTGCTATGGCTGCCCGTTCCTCGAACTGAACACGATCATCCGAATGGATGTGTGAATGCACTGTTTCACTTTTTTCGCCCGATTTAATTCCCAAAAGACGCACACACTCCGGCATCATGTTGTAGTGGTCGGTGATCAAATCCCATTCCCAAATCCCGATATGCGCACCTTCTTGCGCCAATGTCAGTCGCCGCTGACTGGCCTGCAACTCAAGAGCGATTTGCTTGGTGTCGGTGATGTCAATGCAGGTACCAATATAGCCCAGGAAAACATTTCGCTCATCGAACTGCGGCACGCCATGATTCAGCAGCCACCGGTATTGCCCGTCAAAGCGACGCAACCGGTACTCCATGGCAAATGGCTGGCATGCATCAAAGGACGTGACATAGGTGTTTAAACAGCCATCGAAGTCCTCGGCATGTACTCCTTCAGCCCAGCCGTTGCCCATCTCTTGTTCCATGCTGCGCCCGGTGAAATCCAGCCAGACTTTGTTGAACCAATAACAAAGTTGGTCCAAACCTGATATCCAGATCAACACAGGCGCACTGTCGGCCATGGTGCGAAAGCGGTTTTCGCTTTCGCGAAGCATGTCGGAAGTGCGCTTTTTGTCTGTGATGTCAAGATAGCACCACAGCGACGTGCCTGTTGCCAAGTCAAGCATCGTGCCGCTAAGATCTACCCAAATCGTCCCGCCGTCTTTGCAAACAAATTCAACTTCACTGCGAAAAATTTCTCCCGACGTGGAAAGTGGATAGGCTTTAGCACCCAAGGCGCGCCAAGCTTCTTCACTGACATATCCCTGTCGAGTATCCATACCCATCATTTCACCCGGGCCATAGCCCATCATCAACTCAAGGGCGGGATTGGCCCAGATAAACGTGCGGTTTTGTACCTTTGCGATACCAACAAGCTTGTTGTCTAGCAATGTTTTCTGTTCGGCCAGCAGTTTCTCCAGGCATTGCTGAGTTTCTACACGTTGCGAGATATCAAGCAGTGTCCCCGTCATTCGCAAAGGTGTGCCAGCAGGGTCACGCTCGACCCTGCCCACACTGTGAATGTGCCTGATGCTTCCATCGGGTCGAACAATCCTGAAGTCAATGTCGTAAGGTGCTTGACCATTGACAGTATCTTCCAATGCTTTTTTGACCTTAGACTGATCGTCCGGATGCACAGCTTGGAAAAATAAATCGTAGCTTGGATGAACTGTCTCAGGCGCATAACCAAAGATACGACATTGCTGGTCTGACCAGCGGTTTTCGCCACCGGTGATATCCCATTCCCAACTGCCAAAACCAGCAATGTTTTGAGATTCATTGAGATGAGATTCGCTGCGGGCCAGCGCGAGATTGGCCAGTTTGCGTTCGGTAATGTCCTCATGTGCCACCAAAGCGCATCCAGAGGATGTCATCATCGGAAACACGCTCATGCGAAGCCAGTGTTGTTCGCCGTGCGAATGACCAAGGTAATCGATCGAAAAGAAGGGCAACTGTCCGCTAAGAACGGCCTCAATACCCGCCCATACCTCCGTCACCTTGTCATCATGGGGTTGACGGGAAGCAGTCGTGCAAATATCACGGTAGTTCATACCAACCGATACATCAACCAGCGTATCGTTGGATTGCACAAATCGTTTCCATGCATCATTGATGGTGACGATCATCCCCTTGGCATCCAGGATGCAAAGATGCTGCGGGATGACATTCAAAATAGTTCGAGACAAAGCCTCGCTTTCACGCAGGGCGTTGATTTCAACCAAGGGGACCAGCTCCGCAGCCGAATCGAGTTCTTCAGTGACAAAAGCCAAAGATTGGCCACGCACCTCTTGCAGGAATAAATTGAATGATTTGCGCGGCGACAATCGACCGCTTTCATCGGCAATGTGGGGATGTTGTGGGTCGCCAGCCCACTTGACACAATCATGCCGCTCGCGACGAAACCAGATCATGGTCACTACCGGCTGACGCAAAACCGTGACGAACAGTGCTCCGGCCACACCGTCGTGAACATCTTTCACGGCGAAATCCCGGCACAGGGCACTGCTTGCAAACAGGGTGGACGAGGGGTTATGTTCAAGGTAGCACCGATACAGTTCCTTGATACGAGCAATGTCTGGGGTCATGCCGGTCGTTTGAACGGTGTCATTGACCACCAGGGCAAACCCGTCAGCCCCCACAACACCCAGTAAGTCGGTGTTGTTATCAGTGCGCATGAGCTGCTTGAACTCCAGTTTGCGGATGGATTCCATCAAACTGCGCCGGCGCAGTGCCAGACTGTGTTCACGCTCGCATCGTTCGCGCAGCTCTCTGGCCTCCATCAGCGCGGCAATATCTTCACAAAGCCAAGTAAAAGCATCACGCTCCACCGACATCAAGTACTTGGGCGCTTGCTTATGCTGGCACGACACCAAGCCCCATAAACGGTCTTCTATCACCAGTGCCCCCACCAGCGTAGCGCGAGTTCCCATGTTTTTCAAATACTCAATGTGCATTGGTGAGACGCTGCGCAAGCTCGATCGCCCCAAATCGATGGTCTGGGGGTCAGCATGTGTCAGTAGCGCCGATGGGGCATAGAGCACATCAGGAATCAGCCGCACCCGGCAAAGTCTGAACAGTTCACGAGAGGGTTTGGGAATGTCGCTGGCCGGAAAATTCAGCCCCAGATAGGACGTGACATTTTCAGCACAGGCTTCAGCGATAACCTCGCCGTTCCAGTCTGCATCAAAACGATAGATCATCACTTGATCGAACCCCGTGAGGGTGCGAATCAGCTTGGCTGCTGCCGGTGTGATCTCGGCCACCGTGCCCAATCGGCGCAAAGATTCCAAACCTTGGCGATAGGTGTAGGTCTGGTCCGGTTTCGAAACATCGTTGTTGGGTTCGATATCGACCAATATCTGACCGGTCTTGTTACAGCAAGATCGCGCCAGAAATGGCAGGCCGTTGACTGTCAGGGGAACAGGCTTGTCAGCAACTTCTACAGCAGCCATTGCAGGGCCAAAAATCTGACCCAAAGGTTGCCCCAAAAGGTCTTTGGACGCCAGCCCTAGCAACGCCTGGCAGGATTCGCTGGCGGCCACAATCGTTAAATCTGTTGGATCAAGCACCAACAGCACACCATGAGGCTGGATGGCATCCGGATAACAAATTGGCTCTGTCTCACAATTGGAGAGGCTAATACTGTTTGGCAGTGGGAAATCCATGAGTTGTACCTATTAGATGCAGGACAAAGAAGTCAGGAACATGAATCCTGGATTCCTCAGTTGAAGGCGTGACGACGCGAGGCTACTGCCTGCAAGGAAGAACATCACCCCCAGACGTGTTGCCTGTAGCTCAATCGGGCGCGTAGTGCTCTCACCCAAAGGGTGAACTCCATCGAAGTAACAAATATCAGACATTCCCCGCCTTTTTTCTAAACCATCACGTCATTCAATGAATTTATTTTCAATCATTGAATTTGGGACAATTAGCCATTTTGTAAAAAATTTTATGTGGATTGATATTGACTTTTTTCGCTGAACTTCGGGTGCGATTCAAAGTGATGTGGTGCAATACAAAAACCAAATCCCCCCTAACCCCTTTGAAAAAGGGTTAGGATAAGTTGTGCTTATGGCCGCCAGAGTTGGGGTGCAATGCCAGGCGCAAATCGCTTATGTGGCCTAGCCACATAAGCGATTTG
>CAIYWD010000095.1 GCA_903929815.1 uncultured beta proteobacterium | reverse complement strand
GTATATTTTTGAAAACGAAGATTTTGCCAAAAACCTGATAAAGCTATAGCAACGCCGCTAATTCGGCCTAAACGTCTACTTTTCTAAAAATCTTCGTTTTGAAAAGTAGATGTAATAATATGATTATTAAAAGTAAAATGACTTTTCGTTCAGACACTATTTATCAGTAATCCCTCACGCCCTCAACACCCGCACCCCCCCCAAATAAGGCCATAAAACCTCTGGCACAGTGACTGAGCCATCCTCATTCTGGTAATTTTCAAGCACAGCTACCAAGGTGCGGCCAACCGCCAATCCCGATCCATTCAAGGTATGGACAAATTCATTTTTGCCCTGCGCATTTTTATAGCGGGCTTGCAGACGGCGCGCCTGAAAGGCATCACAGTTGGAGACCGAGCTGATTTCGCGGTAGGTGTTTTGTGCGGGCAGCCATACCTCCAAATCGTATGTTTTGCTGGCTGAAAAACCCATGTCACCGGTACACAAACTCATCACGCGGTAAGGCAGGCCCAGCTTTTGAAGAATGGCCTCGGCATGGCCGGTCATGGTTTCCAACGCCTGTTCACTGGTGTCGGGGTGAATAATTTGAACCATCTCGACTTTGTCAAACTGGTGCTGACGAATCAGGCCGCGTGTGTCGCGTCCGGCACTGCCAGCTTCAGACCTGAAGCACGGTGTGTGGCCAGTGAGCAAAATAGGCAAATCGCTCTCGGCCACGACCACATCACGCACAAAATTGGTGAGCGGCACTTCAGCCGTCGGAATGAGGTAGAGCGGTTGTTCAGTACCCTCCTGCCCGCCTTTTTTGGCAGCAAACAAATCACCTTCAAACTTGGGCAACTGGCCTGTGCCGCGCAAAGTCTGGGCGCTCACCATGTAGGGCGTATAACATTCGGTGTAACCATGTTCCTGCGTTTGCACGTCGAGCATGAACTGTGCCAATGCCCTGTGCAAACGAGCTACCTGACCCTTCATGACAGTAAAGCGTGATCCGGTGAGCTTGACCCCCATTTCAAAATCCAGCCCCAGTGGCGTGCCAATATCGACATGGTCCTTGATGTCAAAGTCAAATTTGCGCACTCCTTTGCCCTCAGGACTCCAACTGCGCACCACCACATTGGCGTGTTCATCTGCCCCCACGGGAACACTTTCATGCGGCAAATTGGGGACGGCTAAAAGCAGGGTTTGCAGTTCAGATTGAATGTGCGACAGACGCTCGGCAGAGGCTTCGAGTTCAATTTTGATGCCCGCTACCTCTTTCATGAAAGCCTCAACACTCTGGCCTTTGGCTTTGAATTGACCGATGTGTTTGCTCGCTACATTGCGCTTTGCTTGCAGAGCTTCAGTGCATATCTGGATGGTTTTACGTTCGGACTCCAACGCGGTAAACGCCTGAACATCCAGAAACTCTTGAGGAGTTTTGCGGGTTTCAAGACGGGCAATGGCGTGGTTCAAGTCTTTGCGAAGCAAGTTGATGTCTAACATGATTTTGTATAAGAAAAGTGGCTCTAACGCTTACCCCATCAGCGTTAGTAGCTATGTTTAATGCAGCAAATCGGATTCATCCAATGCAGGCACATCAATGCGCAAGCCCTTGGGTAGCGGGAATTTGATGGTCTCAGGTGTATAGGGCAGGCTTTGAACGGTAACCGCACACAGTGTTTTGATACGCGCAATCACCTGCGTGACCAAAATTTCAGGAGCAGATGCACCGGCGGTTAATCCGATGCGCTGACAGCCTTCCAACCATTGGGGTTGCAAATCATCGGCACTGTCCACCAAATAGCCTGGTGTGCCCAGTTTACGTGCGACTTCAACGAGCCGATTGCTGTTGGAACTCGTTTTACTTCCCACCACAATCACCACATCCACCAAGGGACTCATCAGCTTGATGGCATCCTGGCGGTTTTGTGTGGCATAGCAAATGTCTTGTTGCTTGGGCGAACGAACATTTGGAAAACGCGCCTGGATGGCCGACGCAATCTCGGCAGCATCATCAACGCTGAGCGTGGTTTGAGTGACCACCGCCAGTTTGTCGGTTTGGGTGGGTTGAAGATGCGCCACATCGGCCACGTTTTCCACCAGATGAATGCCGTTTTCCAATTGCCCCATCGTGCCTTGTACTTCGGGATGCCCCTTGTGACCAATCATGATGAATTCATAACCTTCCCTGACCAATTTGGCCACTTCAACATGCACTTTGGTGACCAAGGGACAAGTAGCATCAAAAATACGCAGACCCCGATCAACAGCTTCTTGTTGCACTGCGCGGCTCACACCATGGGCAGAAAAAACCAGTGTAGCGCCCGCCGGCACAGCGTCCAGCGATTCGATAAAAATGGCACCCTTGGCTTTGAGATCGTTCACCACATAGGTGTTATGCACAATTTCATGGCGAACATAAACGGGCGCACCAAATTTGGCCAAAGCTTTTTCAACCACCTCAATTGCCCTGTCCACTCCAGCGCAAAAGCCGCGTGGCCTGGCCAATAAAAGAATCGCCTCTGGCATCAATAAACTCATAACACCCCAATGATCTGAACTTCAAATGTGACTGGCTGACTGGCCAGCGGATGGTTAAAGTCAAGCCGAACCGCATCGCCCTTACCCCCCGTTCGCACATCCACAATCACACCTGCAAACTGCCCTTTTCCGTCTGGGGTAGGAAACTGCAGCACATCACCCACCGCATAGTGTTCATTGGCCACCCCCATGTCAATCAGTTCCTGGTGGGCTAACCATTGCACCATTTTTGCACTGCGTTCGCCAAAGGCTGCACCTGCTGGCAATTCAAACGTGGTGTGAGTGCCTTCAGGCAAACCCTGTAAACAGGCCTCTAATGCACTCGACAACAAATCAGTGCCCAAAGTCAGTGTGGCTGGGGCATCACCAAAGGTGTTGATCACATCGCCCTGCGGACCGCTCAGACGGTAATGCAGGGTGAGAAATGAGCCGGGCTGAATGGTTGCAACGGTGCTGGTCATATTTTTCCTAAGACGACGGTTAAAAGTTGCCTTGCTGCAACGAAACACTCCAAAGAACAGGAGTGAGAGCATAAACTGTGCGAATTGTAAAAGTCATCTCATACCTTGGACATGCCCTGAACTTATGCCACTCAAACATCTTCCTCCTGATGCTCGCCCCAGAGAAAAAATGCTGGCGCGTGGGCCTGGCGCTTTAAGCGATGCAGAGCTATTGGCGCTGCTGCTGCGCACGGGCATCAAAGGCAAAGGCGTGTTGCAAATGGCACAGGAGCTTCTAGAACTGAAAACCCCCAAGAATGGTGTCGCTGGCTTTGATGGCATTGCCGGCCTGCTCAACGCCAGTGCAGAAGACCTCATGCGCATCAAGGGGTTAGGGCCTGCCAAACGTTCCGAATTGATCGCAGTGCTGGAACTGGCGCGACGCGCTTTGGCTCAACAATTGAAAGAACGAGCCGTGTTTGACACGCCGGATGCCGTTAAAAACTACCTGCGATTGCAGCTTGGCGCACGTCCTCATGAAGTCTTTGCGGTACTGTTTCTGGATGTGCAAAACCGCTTTCTGGTGTTCAAGGAAATATTTCGTGGCACGTTGACACAAACCAGCGTTTATCCACGAGAAGTGGTGCTGCTGGCCCTGCAGTGCCAGGCCAGCGCCGTGGTGCTCTCACACAATCACCCCAGTGGCACGGTACAACCCTCACGCGCCGATGAAATGCTGACGCAAACCCTGAAAACCACGCTGGCGCTGATCGATGTGCGGGTGTTGGATCACGTCATTGTCTCGGCCGGTGAGGCCTTGTCCATGGCCGAACGCGGGCTGATGTAAAGTCTGCAAGACTCTTGTATTTTTACTACGCAATCAATAGCTACTAACGCAAGACCATCAAGGGTTAGAGGCACTTTTCTTATATTTTTTTTCAGTCACCATGCACCAACTTACCTTGTCTTTGCAGTTTGCCAAATGGGCTGATGTGGCCACGCACCGTGCCGCTTTGCCCCGCCACCTGGTGATACGCTGGATTCGTGCTGCGCTGCAAAGTGATGCAGACATCACGGTTCGCATTGTGGATACCGCTGAAGCCCAGGCACTGAACCGCGACTACCGCAAAAAAGACGATGCCACCAATATCCTGACCTTTGATTACGCTCAAGAACCCATCGTGTCTGCTGACTTGGTTCTTTGCGCTCCAGTGATTGCTGCAGAAGCCAGTGAACAAGGCAAAACCTTGTCGGCACACTATGCGCACCTGCTGGTGCATGGTACGCTGCACGCCCAGGGCTGGGATCACGATGAAGATGAAGATGCACAAGTGATGGAACTGCGTGAAGGCGACATCATGGCGCGGCTGGGGTTTGACAATCCCTATGAATAGGGGCAACAATAATTTTTGCTTTTGACTCGTCAGAGTTGGGATGCAGTGCCAGGTGGCAGCCTGTCGTTGAACACAATGACAGTAGTAACCGTTTAGACCCCACCATCTAACTATTTGATAGTTTTGAAAATAATTTATTTCTTACAATTAACCCTTGCTTAAAAAAATTTACTGTGATTGAAGTGATGTGGATTGTGCTGTTGATCGTGCCTTTGTTGCTGGCGTTCGGTGTGGCTGTTGTTCGTCTTAAGTTAAACATCACCAAGCGAAAACAGGCAGAACATCGCCTGTTCCAAGAGAGCGAAAAAAACAAGGCGCTGTTGCAACATGCCAGCGACGGCATCGCCATCCTGGATGAAAATGCCAACGTCATAGAAGTCAGTGACTCATTTTGCGCCATGCTTGGCTACTCGCGTGACGAGATGATCGGAATGAATCTGACCAACTGGGACTGCGGGTCCAACAGTCAAAATGAACTCATGGCGGCTTTCAGGCAGCATTGGGAGAGCCAGACACACACACAGCTCCAGTCACGTAGCCGTCGCAAGGATGGAAGCTTTTACGATGTCGATGTCAATGCCACGCGGATCGATCTGGATGGTGTGTCTGTGCTGTACTGTTCCCATCGCGACATCACAGATCGCATTCAAACGCAAAATTTACTCAAGAAACAGCACACGGCGCTTAAGCTCAGTGAAGCACAGATGGCCACATCGCAGCGGATCGGTGGCACTGGGTCGTTTGTCTATGACTTCAACACCGACATCGTTCAGGCATCGACCCAAATGCTGCGCATCTTTGGGTTACCAACCAACATCGCGGATCGCCCTCTGGATGACTTTTTGGCTTATATACCTGAACACCGTGATCGGGTTCGCCAAACTTTGGCGGGCAAGTTTGGTTTTCCAACTAATATCGCAGATTACCCTTTGGATGACTTTCTAGCTGGTATTTCTGAACATGATCCGGTTCGTCACACCTTGACTGAATTGATCGACCGCAGCCATGAGTATGACGGTGAGTTCACCCTACAGCCCGCTGACGGGTCGCCAACCAGGGTCATCTACGCCATCGGCAAGATTGAACGGGATAGTCAAGGAACCCCCATCAAGATTGCTGGCTTTGTGCAAGACATCACACAACGTAAGTCTTCAGAAGTCAAGCGTGCTGCCGAGCTGGTGATCGCTAACGATGAGCTGACATTCCAGAACGAAGAAAAAGGTAGGCGTGCTGCCGAGCTGGTGATCGCTAACGATGAGCTGACATTCCAGAATGAAGAAAAAGGCAAGCGTGCTGCCGAGCTGGTGATCGCACGCAACGACGCTCAATCAGCCACCCAAGCCAAATCCGCGTTTTTGGCCAACATGAGCCATGAGATTCGCACGCCAATGAATGGCATTTTGGGAATGGCGCAACTTTTGTTGATGCCCAACCTGACAGACAACGAGCGTCTTCTGTATTCAAGAACCATTTTATCGTCTGGACAGACACTGTTGGCACTGCTCAATGACATTCTTGACCTGTCAAAAATCGAGGCCGGGAAGTTTCAGTTGGATAGCACCGCTTTTGAACCTGTCTCGATTTTCCAAGAAACATACTTGCTGTTTGCTGGCACGGCGCGTGCCAAGGGTCTGCAACTTGAATACAAATGGAAAGGCTTGCCAAGCTGCCGCTACCTGTCTGACGCGACCCGTATTTGTCAGATGCTCTCAAACCTCGTGGGTAACGCCATCAAATTCACCAAGGAGGGCTGCGTTTGTATCGAAGGTGCATTGATTGAACAAGGTGATGAGTCTGCCCTGCTGGAGTTTTCGGTGAGCGATACAGGCATTGGCATACCGCCTGAAAAAATTGATTTGCTCTTTAAACCGTTTTCTCAGACCGACAGTTCTATTGCTCGTCAGTTTGGCGGTTCAGGGCTGGGCTTGTCCATTGTGCGCAATCTGGCCAAAATGATGGGCGGTGACGTTGGCGTTGAAAGCGTTGCTGGCAAAGGCTCCAGATTTTGGTTCAGGCTGCGAGCCAAACCCGTGGCACAAAAAAACATCAGTGCCGAACAACCAGCCAATGACGTGACTGAGTCAGCCCTGGTGTCAGGGCGTGTGTTGGTGGTTGAGGACAACATTGTCAACCGCATGGTGATTGAGTCCATGCTGACGAAACTCGGTGTCAGTGTGACGCAGGCCTTTGACGGCCAGCAAGCCTTGGATGCCATCACCCAAGGTGATTGTCCAGACATTGTCTTGATGGATTTAAACATGCCCGTCGTGGATGGCTACGGTGCGACAGAACAGATACGCCTGTTGGAACGTGGCAACAACCGCCCACGCTTGCCCATTATTGCCTTGACAGCCAATGCGTATGAAGAAGACCGCCAGCATTGCCTGGCTGTGGGGATGGACGACTTTTTGACCAAGCCCATCGCGTTGGATGCCCTGAAATCGACTTTAAGCAAGTGGCTACCGATGTCCCACAGGGGCAACAGGGTCAATACGGCTGGGCCAGAGGATGCGTAAGCGGGTTCATCACTTCGTCAGATGACAGGCCGCGAAATTGGAGCGAACACGCTACCCTTGCTACCATTGCGTCATGGAAAAATTCTTCAACACCGCAGGTCCCAACCAGCCCGATATCCACTACACCTTGCTGCCCATACACAGAGTGAACTGGCCCGAACTCTCCAGCCTGATTAGCGCACGCAAGTATTTCATCCTGCACGCGCCGCGCCAAACCGGCAAAACCAGTCTGTTGATCCATTTGATGCATTTTTTGAATGCACAGGGGCAGTACCGGGCGCTGTATGTGAACATTGAAGCTGCGCAAGCGGCACGCAGCGATGTTCAACGCGCTGAGTCTGGCATGGTTCAGGCGCTCGCCAGCGCTGCACACCTGTACTGGAAAGACCCGCAGGCAGTCAAAACAGCCCAGGACATTCTGCAACAAAGCGGCTCAGGTGAGCGGGTTCGCCTGGTACTCCAGACGTGGTCAGAGCAAAGTGACAAACCCCTGATCATCTTTTTGGACGAAGTCGATGCACTGGTAGGCGACACGCTGATCTCACTTTTGCGCCAGATTCGCGCAGGCTACCCGCAACGGCCAGAGGCCTTTCCACAATCGATGGTGCTGTGTGGTGTTCGGGATGTTCGAGACTATCGCATCCACCGCAGCGATGGCGAAATTATCACCGGCGGCAGTGCGTTCAATATCAAAAGCGAGTCTATCCGCCTAGGCGACTTTACCCAGGATGATGTCAAAACCTTGCTCCAGCAACATACCGATGCCACTGGTCAGACCTTTGAGCTTGGTGTGTTGGAGGAAATCTGGGCGGATACCCAGGGTCAGCCGTGGCTGGTCAATGCGCTGGCATACGAAGCGTGCTTTCGCAAACCCGAGCAGCGCGACCGAAGCCAAAGCGTGACCGTGGAACAGATGCGTCAGGCACGAGAAAGTCTGATTCAGCGCCGAGACACACACCTGGATCAACTGGCCGATAAGCTGCGCGAAAACCGAGTTCGCCGCGTGGTCGAACCCATGCTCAAAGGTGAAGAATTGTCGCCCGATGTGCCTGATGACGACCGGCAATACTGCATTGATTTGGGATTGATCGCCCGTCGAGACCGGCAGTTGCAAATTGCCAACCGGCTGTACCGCGAAGTCTTGCCACGCGAGCTGACCTCCATCGTTCAAGACAGTCTGCAAGGCTTGGCCGAACAGCCGTGGTTTGTTTTACCCGATGGAAGCCTGGACATCAACAAACTGCTGGGTTCTTTTGTGCAATTTTTCCGCGAAAACTCCGAGAGCTGGCTTCAGCGTTATGCGTATCACGAAGCGGGTCCGCAGTTGCTGCTGCAAGCCTTTTTGCAGCGTGTTGTCAATGGTGGAGGCCGCATCGCACGCGAATATGGACTGGGTCGAGGTCGCACCGACTTGTTTTTGCAGTGGCCGCTGACAGAGCAAGGCTTTACCGGCCCCATGCAGCAAGTGGTGTTGGAACTCAAAATTCAGCACAAAAGCAAAGCCATTACCTTAGCCACCGGGCTGGAACAAACCGCACGCTATGCCGACCAATGTGGTGCCGACAATGCGCACCTGTTGATTTTTAACCGTCACCCTGGCGTGGCGTGGGACGACAAAATTTACCAGGAAAAGCACAGCAGCGGCAGCCGTGTGATCAGCGTGTGGGGCTTGTAAACCGTCGTATTCGAATCGAAAATTCAGGCTTCCCACTTAAGGCAGGACAGAGTTAAGTCAGCTCCCTGCGCTTGTTACGGCTAATCAGCCAAATAGGGGAGCTTCCCCTGCCAAGAAAACCACGTGAAAGAATCAAACGTAACCCATTGATATTGCACTTGTCTCGCCTTAAGTGGGAAGCCGGAATCTAGGTTGAACTGAACCAGTGCCCACGCAACCAGTTTAAAAAAATGCAGCTACAACGTTGATTAATAATAGTTTTCAGGGTAAAATTCTACTTTTATAAAATAAAACTGAAAAATGAATGGAATCATTGAACTACATCCAAATCAAACACGTCAGTACATAGATGCTGAGACGATTTTCCTGGAGATGTTGCGTGTTCGCAAAGAACAAATGGAGACGCGTGGGACAATGTTTTGGCGAGATATTTCTGGCACAAGCTATCTGATTAGAGAATCAGTAGGCGGTTCTCAAAAATCGTTGGGCGCTCAGAATGCTAAAACGGATTCTATTTTTCAGAATTTTCAATCCAAAAAGAGTGGTTTATCGGACAGGCTAATATCACTGACAAATGCAGCACATGTACAGCAACGGTTGAACAAAGCTTTGCGCGTTGGTCGAGTCCCCTTCATTGTTGTGAAGACACTGAATGCGCTACAAGATGCCGGGTTGGATGATCATTTTTTAACCATCGGAACGCACGCTCTCTATGCGTATGAATCTGCCTGTGGAGTTCGATTCATTCCTGACGTGTTGGCGACGCAAGATATTGATCTATTGTTTGATAGTCGTAAACGATTGTCGTTTATGTCCAAAATGAAAAAAATGGATAGTTCATTTATTGGGGCACTTCAAAAAGCGGACCCGACGTTTCGAGTCATGAGTGACAAAAAGCAAACTGCAATCAATGACAGTGGTTTTGAGATTGATGTGATTCGTCGAATGACGGTTGATGGTGATCCGAACCCCCTGAGAATGAGTGAGTTCGAAGATGATCTATGGGCTGTTCAAATTACGGATGGCAACAAGATGCTTGGAGGGAAGAAGTTGAGCCAGGTCATCATTTCAGAAACAGGACACATGGCAGTGATGAACACGATTGAACCGAGAATGTTTGTCAAAGTGAAAACACAACTATCACAATTAACAAGTCGTGATCCCAAGAAGCGACCCAAGGATCAGCTACAGGCAAAGCTGGTTCAAGAGCTCATTGATTCATACATGCCACAGTACCAGTAAACTACCCTACCCTCAATTTCTTGATCCCAACAAGCATCTTCAGATAGGGTGAATAAGTTCCGCTTTTGGCGCACGCGTGTTCGGGTGCGTTTCACAGTGATGTGGTGCAATACAAAAACCAAATCCCCCCTAACCCCAATGGCACTACTTTAATAATTAGTTATATAAAAACAATAGGTTAGCAAAACATGTAGGTCGGGTTAGCGCGTAGCGCGTAACCCGACATTTTCATGCGCTGGAATATCAGGTATCTGTCGGGTTACGCCCTTCGGGCTAACCCGACCTACACTTTTTGCTAACCTATTGTTTTTATAGAACTAATGCTTAAGGTAGTGCCATTGGGGGTTAGGGGGGATTTGGATGTCGCACCCAAGCAAAGCCACATCACTTTGAAACGCACCCCGCGTGTTCAGTTGAAAGTGATTTGAGAAAATACATGCTAAAAGATGGTATTAAACAGAATTGAAAAATTATGGCATTTACTGAAATACACGTCGATGGCTATGACAAGTCAAACAAGTCAAATATGGGAAGATGATGTTGATAAAATTTTAACAACTTATTTTCAAAGTATAAATTCCCTTTTGAATGTCTCCAATTTATTCAATGCACTCATTCATCAAAACACTTATTTTGCTGACTTGCCTTGCAAGCTCACTATTTCCGATGCTATCTGCACACAGTGCAGAACCCATAAAAATCGGAGTACTTTCTTTTCGTCCAAAACCACAAACCTTGGCACAATGGAAACCATTGGCTGCAGAACTAAAACGTGCCATGCCGGAGCATGATTTTGTGGTGGAAACGCTGACCTACCCAGAGATGAATACGGCGGTCACCCATCGTCAGATTGATTTCGTTCTGACTAATCCAAGCCATTATGTACTGCTGGCAAGACAGAGTGGATTGTCTGCGCCTCTTGCAACATTAGCCGCAGAAATAAATGGAAAGTACACCAGCTTTTTTGGTGGTGTCATTTTTTGCCGTGCAGATCAGACCGCTATCAACACGCTCAAAGATATCGAAGGCAAAATAGTTGCAACACCTGATACTGAATCATTTGGCGGCTACCAGATGCAGGCGTATGAACTCAAAAAAGCAGGGGTTCGTCTGCCGCAAGACACCACACTTGTTGTGACCGGTATGCCGCATGACAAAACCGTAGAGGCGGTGCTGGCAGGCCGTGCCGATGTGGGGTTTGTACGCAGCGGCGTACTTGAAGGCCTCATCCATGACGGCAAGCTCAACATCCATCAGCTAAAAATCATTCATCCTCAAAATACGCCCAAATTACCATTGCAACTCTCTACCCGTCTCTACCCAGAATGGCCTTTTGTCGCCATGCCGCATATTGATGAAAACCTGGCCAGGCATGTCGCCGCCGCTCTTTTCGTTCTGGAAGATAACCATCTATTCATTCATAAGAAGGGGATTCCTGGTTTTTTCGTACCTGCCGACTATTTACCGATTGAAGAGGTGTTGCGGGAATTACGTCTTCCTCCCTTTGACAGCGCACCCTCGTTTACCCCTCAAGATGTCTGGATGCGTTACAACTGGCAAATAACTGCCACCCTGATCGCCATTGGCTTGATCCTGATACTTGGTATTCGTTTGTTTGTTACAAATCGTAAACTGGCAGCCTGGCGGTGTATCGTGCAGCAAAAGCAGAATGAACTTCAGCAAAGTGAGGAACGATTTAGAAATATGGCCAATGCCGCTCCTGTACTGATTTGGATGGCAGGAACTGACAAACTTTGTTATTGGTTCAATCAAGTATGGCTTGATTTCACCGGACGAACAATGGCGCAAGAATCTGGAAACGGCTGGGCAGAGGGCATTCACCCTGACGATAGGGAGCATTGCCTTGAAACGTATGTGACTGCCTTTGATCATCGCCAACCCTTCTCCATGGAATACAGGCTGCGTACTGCGGACGGTCAGTATCGCTGGCTGATTGACAATGGAGTACCCACCTATGCTGGAAATTTATTTAGTGGGTATTTAGGCTCATGTGTTGATATCACCCAACTCAAACAGACAGAAGATGCTTTACGCCAATTTTCTAAAGAGCAGTCTATTATTCTTGAAAATACCGGTGTTGGAATAACTTTTACCCAAAATAATCAATTCAAATGGATTAACACAGCCTTGTGCCAGATGTTTGGCTATCATTTTGGACATCTCACAGATGCCTGTACAAGCCTTATCTTTCCATCTCAGGATGATTATGATCAAATAAGTTTGGAAGCTGATTCTGTATTGGCAACAGGAAATACCTATACCAAAAAACTTTTAATGCGACGCAGTGACGGTTCGCTGTTTCATGCGCTTCTTAATGGCAAAGCGGTTAACCCGGCTGATTGGCTTGCCGGTAGCATCTGGATCATTTCAGACGAAACGGAACAATATGAATTGCAAGCAAGGCTGGTTGATGCCTGCAATGCTGCCGAATCCGCCAATATCACGAAAAGTCGATTTCTTGCCACGATGTCGCATGAGATTCGCACTCCCATGAACGGTATTTTGGGCATGGCGCAACTTCTGTTGATGCCCAACTTGACAGAAAACGAGCGTCATGAGTATGCAAAAACCATCTTCACGTCGGGACAAACATTGTTGGCGTTGCTCAACGACATTCTTGATCTATCAAAAATTGAGGCTGGAAAATTTCAGTTGGATAGCATCGTTTTTGAACCCGATTCGCTGCTTCGTGAAACGCACATGCTTTTTTCTGGCACGGCGCAGGCCAAAAGTCTGCAACTCGAATACCAATGGAAAGGCTTGCAGGGCAGCCGCTACCTGTCCGATGCGACCCGTATTCGTCAGATGCTCTTGAACATCGTGGGTAATGCCATCAAATTCACCAGGGAAGGTTGCGTTCGTATTGAAGGTGCCCTGATTGAACAAGGTGGTGAATCTTCCCTGCTGGAATTTTCGGTGAGCGATACCGGCATAGGCATTCCACCTGAAAAAATTGACCTGCTCTTCAAACCGTTTTCGCAGACCGATAACGCCATCACGCGAGAGTTTGGCGGCTCAGGCCTAGGCCTGTCCATTGTGCGCCATTTGGCCAAAATGATGGGCGGTGACGTTGGGGTTGAAAGCGTTGCTGGCAAGGGATCCAGATTTTGGTTTCGTTTGCGAGCCAAACCTGTCGCAGACGGTGAAGAATGCCGAAGTTCTGAACGTCTGATGCCAACCAACGCCGTGTCCGATCCTGCCCTGTTGGCTGGGCGTGTGTTGGTGGTTGAGGACAACGCCGTCAACCGCATGGTGATCGAGTCTTTGCTGACGAAACTCGGTGTCCAAGTGACGCCAGCCGATGACGGCCAGCAGGCCTTGGACATCATCACCCAAGGTGATTGTCCAGACCTTGTTCTGATGGATTTGCACATGCCCGTCATGGATGGCTACGATGCCACAGAACAGATACGCAAGCAAGAAATCAACAACAACCGGCCACGCTTGCCCATTATTGCCTTGACAGCCGATGCGTATGAAGAAGATCGCCTGCATTGCCTGGCTGTGGGCATGGACGACTTTCTGACCAAACCCATCGCGTTGGATGCTCTGAAATCGACTTTGAACAAATGGCTACCGATGCCCGCAGTTAAGGATAGGGATGTCTGACGGTCAAATGCGGAACTTATTGTTGCCCCTATCTTATTGCTCACTTTTACACAGAACCAACGAATGACCCCGACCCATCATTTACACAATGCTTCCCTTACCCCTGTGGCTTTGAACGATCGGGTGTTTCGGTGGCATGACCATGTTTCTTTGTGGTTTGGTTTGGGCGTTGGCCTTCTGGTCATTCAGGTCGGTGCTTATCTGGTGCCTGCTGTGGGCAGCCTTGATGCTGCGCTGGCCATTGTGCTGGGATCAGTCGTGGGCGCTGGCTTGTTGGCATGGACAGCACGACTGGGTTGCAACAGCGGTTTGTCAAGTGCTGCCTTGATGCACATCACCTATGGCAGCACATTTGCCCGCTTGCCTGTTGTATTAAACATGGTGCAGTTGATAGGTTGGACAACCTTTGAGTTGGTCATCATGCGCGAGGGTACTGTGGCCATTGGCGAACAATCCCTGGGTTGGTCGTCCCATGACATTTGGAGCATGATGGCTGCTACGGTGTTGTGGGGGGCGGTGTTGATGGTTTTGCTGTCCGTTTCCATGACGCAAGTGGTTCGCAAACTCATCAGCCGGCTGGCTTTGCCGTTGGTGGTGGCTTCGCTCTTGTGGCTCACTTGGCAATTTGGCACTCGGTTGCCCAGTCTGACAGCATTTTGGGAACGAACGGGCGATGGCAGCATGGGCCTGTTGTCAGCCATGGATTTGGTGATTGCCATGCCGGTGTCGTGGTTGCCTTTGGTGGCCGACTATGCTCGCTATGGCAAAAAGGGTCACAGTACCCAAAGCGGCACTTGGCTGGGCTATGCACTGGCCAATATTTGGTGTTATGCCTTGGGGGTTCTGGTGGTCAGCGTAGCGCAACCAGGCACGAATTTGGTCAGTGCCCTGTTGTTGGCGCAAGGCGGGCTGTTGGCATTGAGTTTGATTTTGGTCGATGAAATAGACAACGCTTACGGCGACGTCTATTCAGGGGCAGTCTCAGGCCACAGCATTCGCCCTGGCTTGAGTGTTCGCCAGTGGGGGCTGGGGTTGGCGATCGTGTGCATGGTGCTGGCGCTGGTGTTGCCCATGCACAGTCTGGAGCCGTTTTTGCTGATGCTGAGTTCTGTGTTTGTGCCGCTGTATGGGGTGATTTGGGGCAGATTGGGTGGAAGTCATGACTTTTCACAGACACACCAACGCCCGATAGATTGGACTGCGGCTGCACTGTGGATGTTGGGTATTGCCGTTTATCACGGGCTGGCAAACTATGCACCCCAGTGGGGTTCAACATTGCCCACACTGGCTTTGACGTTCACACTGGCATGGCTGACCCGCAAATCAGAAAGGCGTTTATTCGCATGGGCACAGGGGTAAAACTGTGGTCGGGTGAACCACCGCCCTGCCCTGCCCTGTTTTCAGGGTCGCATTCAGGCTGTCGAAATTCGTAAGCGCTTAACAGATCATTTTTCTACGTCAAAAATTATACAAAATTCGGCTATAACCCGCTCTGGTATTGCATAGTTCGCTATGTTTTTTGAAATTATGAGGTAGGAAATTTATGGTGAACCACTTCAGACTTCCCGATCCGCACCAAGCACAGGTAGCAAAAATGATGGAATCGAGAATGGCATCTTGTGGAAGCGGCATCCTGCCGCTTTTAACTTGTCAAGCGCCAAGATGGCGCTTCCACAAAGTGCCAT
>CAIYWD010000094.1 GCA_903929815.1 uncultured beta proteobacterium | reverse complement strand
TGAATCACCCGTGTAGCCAAAAGCAATTTGGCGACGTGTACGATTTCCTAAACAAAATTAACATCTGGGTGCGCGGGCATCTTGCACACTGTAGAAGCGGATTCCAGCCGAATTTAAATAAGCGGCTGGAAGCCGCTTCTACAGTGGGCAAGATGCCCGCGCTCCCAGATATGAGATTTTTTATATAACAAATTAGCCTCTAGCCCCCGTCCTACTTGCGTAGTTAGCTATTTTTTTAATAGTAAAAATAGGCGAACACATTTGTCAAACTCGGGCGTGAATTGAAACATCACCCTCGTCTGATAGACGACAAATGGTTTGGGAAGCCACTTTGTCAAGATCAGTGGTGCTGACAAGATGTAGGGCAATTTCAGACAACGGCACGAGCACAAATGCACGTTGTGCCATGCGCGGGTGAGGCACTTGCAAGGTGGGGCTGTCAAGGCAGACCTGACCATAGAGCAAAATGTCAAGGTCAAGGGTTCTTGGTGCGTTTTTGTAGGGCCTTGTGCGTCCGGCCAGACATTCAATTTGCTGTAATTGTGATAGCAGCTCATGCACGCCCAGATTGGTTAAAACCGATAAAACAGCATTGATAAAGTCAGGGCCATCGGCATCCACAGGGGCAGTGCGGTACAAACTGGATACACGCACCAATCGGGTATGGGGCAAAGCAGCCATGCTGCGGATGGCGCTTTGTACTGTGCCTTTGGCATCGCCCACATTGGCACCCAGTGCGATAAAGGCCCAAACTTCAGAAGGCGTAGAAGTAGCCCTGTCTGACATCTTTCAGGCCGATGTGTCTGGCGCAGGCGAGTCGGGAGGTGTTCGGTTCGCAGGGCGACGACGACGGCGCTTTTTGGGGGCTGCGGGTGCTTCGCTGGTTGCACCGTCCTCTGGTTTTTGTTCATCACCGACCTGGGTGTCAGAAGAAGCCTCGTCAGTTTTTGGTAATGTTTTGGGTACTTTGGGTATTTTTGGTGCGCGAGCCAATTTGGCGCGTTGTTGCTGCTCTAGTCGAACTTCATCGACCATGTCGCGGCGAAGGCTGTTATTGGCCAGACTAAATTCTTCCCACCAGTCTGCCAGCACTTCTTCTATTTCGCCCACTTCAGAACGCAAGCGCATGAAATCAAACGCTGCGCGAAAACGCGGTTGCTCGACCAAATTGAAAGGCGAACTGCCCAGACGTTTTTCAAAGCGCGGCTGCATCATCCAGATTTCGTACATATCGGCTGCCAGTTTGCCACGGCCAGAGACATCGCCGATGCGTGCGTTAAACGCGTCGTCAATGGCATCTTGCAGCGCGGGGTGTGAATGCTGCTGTGCGGTGAGGCGTTGTGCCCAACCGTCGCGCACATCAGTCCATAGCACACACGCCAACAAAAAGCTGGGGGCCACAAATTTTCGTTCTGCCACACGGCGATCAGTATCCTTGAGTGCCAGCTTGACCAAAGGTTGCTCGGAGCGTTCCACCACCACATCGAGCAAGGGGTAAATGCCTCGCGTCATGCCCAGTTCTTTAAGCTTGTCGATGGAGGCCAGCGCATGACCGGTTTGCAGCAGCTTGAACATTTCATCAAACATGCGGCTTTGTGGAACCTCCAACAAAAGCGATTGGCTTTTGAGGAGCGGTGCAGCGGTTTTGGGGTCGATCTGAAAGCCCAGTGCGTGTAACTTGGCAGCAAAGCGAACGGCACGAATAATGCGAACGGGGTCTTCACGGTAACGTGTGGCAGCATCGCCAATCATGCGAATGACGCGATTTTTGGCATCTTTGATGCCGTTGTGATAGTCCACCACCACCTGACGCTCGAAGTCGTAATACATGGCGTTGATGGTGAAATCACGCCGCGCAGCGTCTTCATCTTGCTGCCCCCACACGTTGTCGCGCAACACACGGCCTGTGGAATCTACGGCGTGCTTGATGCCGACCAAGTCGCTCGTGCTGGTTTTTTCATGGCCTGCCACCTGCTCGGCACCGGCGTTGTCCAAATAGGCACGAAAAGTGGAAACTTCAATCACCTCATGCTCGCGCCCCAACCCATAGACCACATGCACAATGCGAAAACGCCGACCAATGATGAAGGCACGGTGAAACAGGGATTTGACTTGCTCTGGGGTGGCGTTGGTGGCCACATCAAAATCTTTAGGCGACAACCCCAGCATCAGGTCACGCACGGCACCGCCGACGATATAGGCTTCATAACCTGCCTTTTTCAGAGTGCGCAGGGCATTCAAGGCGCGATCATCCACCAGTTTGGGGTTGATACCGTGAACGTCCACACCCACTTCAACGCGTTTGCCATAGGGGTTTTTGGGTGTCTTACCAAGAAGTTTGTTGATAAATTTTGTGATCATTAGAGGGTGATGTGTAAAACCTGTGTGCCTACTGGGAGAAAAGTTCAAGTATGCGCCAACCGCGTTGGAGAGCAATGGTGCGCAAAAGCGGATCAGGGTTCGTGGCGACAGGGTGGTGGGCTATTTCTAGCAGGGGCAAATCGTTGATGGAGTCGCTGTAAAAAGTGACATCGACGTCTGTCCAGCTTAAATGACGTTCACACAACCAGTCTTGTACTCGTGCTACTTTACCCTCACGAAAAGACGGGGTTCCCAAAATTTCACCCGTAAACCAGCCGGTGTCAGCATCGCGAACCAGGTTGATGGCAATCAAATCAGACACCCCTAGCGCTGTGGCAATGGGGCGGGTTACAAATTCATGGGTAGCGGTCACAATGATCACCGTATCACCAGCGTCCTTGTGCGATTGAATGAGTGACAGGGCTTGGGGTTGAATGGCTTTTTGAATCACCTCTTGCATGAAACGGGCATGAATAGCTTTTGATTTAATAGCGCCTTCACGACACAAGGCGGTGGTGGCAAAGCGAACATAAGTATGAATATTGATGGTGCCAGCCCTGTATTGGGCATAAAACGCATCATTTTGACGGGTAAATTCATCTGCATTGTTCCAGCCCAGTGCAGTGGTAAAAACACCCCACTCGTAATCTGAATCGATGGGAATGAGCGTGTGATCAAGATCAAACAGGGCAAGTTTCATGTCAAAAAGGGGAGTCAGGCGTTGTCCATCATCGTTTTAATGAGGGGAATGGTGATGGCGCGCTGAGTTTGCAGTGCATAGTCGTCCATCACATCAAGCAGAACCATCAGGCTGCCAAGATCGCGGCTAAAGCGTGTGAGCAGAAAATCCATCACCTCATCGCTGAGAGTGATACCGCGAGACTGGGCATTGTCACGCAACACGGTACGTCTTTGCGTTTCGTCAAGCGCTTGCAAGGCAAAAATAAAACCGCCACCCAAACGTGTCCGCAAGTCGTCTCTCAGTGGCAAATCGGCGGGGGGGATGACACCTGCTGCCAGCACGCTGATATTTTGCGTTTGGGCATTGACAAACCAATTGAAAGCGGCCTGTTGTTGCGCTGCATCAAAATGGTGAACATCATCCATCAATACCGCAGCCCAGTCTTCTTGAAACTCTGGCCAGACCGACATACTGGCATCCAGCCAACCCACTGTAGCACCCTGGCCATGCAAGCCCATATAAACAGCTTTGAGCAAATGGGTTTTGCCACTGCCAGTGCAGCCCCATAAATAAGTGTGGGGTGAGCGTGATACCACTCCTGTTTGCAGATGACCCAAAAAGAGCGTGAGGTGTTCGAGCGCGGCCTGATTGGGGCCAGCGCAAAAGTTCTCCAGGCTGGGGCCAAGAGCCAAGCCTAGGTCAAGCACCAACTGTTTCACGGCATGTACCCCAACAAATAGACATCCAGACTCATAACCCAAGGTACAAGGCACTGCCCAGATAGGCGCAGCGCATACGACGAATAGCCACCAACAGCACGGCACTGACAGGCAATGCCATCAAAATTCCCACAAAACCCAGCAAATGCCCAAAAGCCAGCAGCGCAAAAATAACAGCCAGCGGGTGCAGGCCAATACGTTCACCCACGAGGCGCGGGGTTAGCACAAAGCTTTCGAGCAGTTGCCCAAAACCATACACCACCGTCACCATCATCAATGTGCTCACATGTCCGGTTTGCGAAGAAAATTCCAGAAAGCCCGCCAGTGTGGCCAGCATCATCCCCAGTCCAAAACCAACATAAGGGATGGCAATCAACAACCCGGTCAAGACACCAATGGGGAGCGCCAAGTCCAGACCAAACAGCGCCAGTGCGACGCAGTAATACAGCGCCAACACCAGCATGACCAGGGCTTGACCGCGCAGGTACTGCCCCAGCACGGCATCTGCCTCATGGTAAAAACTATGGACAGCCGTGCGAAAACCTGGGGGCACCAACACCAGCAACAGGGCAATAAAACGATGCCATTCCAGCAGCAAATAAAACAGTGCGACGGGAATCAAAATGGCATTGCCCACCACTGACAATGCCACACTGCCACCCATTTTGACCGAAGCCAGCACACTGCCCACACTGTCTTGCACATTGGCGTGCTCCATGAGAAAAGCTTTGATGCTCGGTGTATCAATCGCCAGATGAATACCCAACTGGGACAAAATAGCTTGCAAGTGGGCGTTCAAGTACTCCAGCAGCGCAGGAAACTGGTCACGTAACAATGGCCATTGTTTGAGCAAAATGGGAACAATCAGCAGCAAGACAGCCAACACCAACACGATCACCACCAGTTCAACCGCCAGTACCGCCAGCAAACGCGGCATCTTGCCGCTGCCCAGGGCATCCAGCCGATCTACAACAGGAGTCAGTGCATAAGCCAATATGGACGCCACCACAAATGGCGTGAGAACGGGTGCCAACAGCCACAACACGGAGCAAAGACCCAGCAACAGCGCAAGCCAGGTAAAAGATTTTTTTTGATTAGAAGTAAGTTGCATTGGGCGAAAAGCCGTCACATAAAATCTGGACTTGATTCTATCGGGCTGGCTTGGGATATGGTCAATAATAAGTTGTGCATTTGGCTTGTCGGATTTGGGCGCACTGCGTCGTTACAAATCGCTTATGTGGCTAGGCCACACTGCGCGATGTGCGCCTGGCATTGCATCCCAACTCCGACGGCCAAATGCCATAAGCACAACTTATTGTTGACCATATCCCTGGCAACCCCATGTGCAGCCTCATCACTCAACGTTTTTGTTCTGATCAAAACTTCCCATGACACCATCCCACACCACAACCCTGACCTACAAAGATGCAGGCGTTGACATTGACGCAGGCGACGCACTGGTCGAGCATATCAAGCCGCTGGCCAAAAAAACTCTGCGCGAAGGCGTACTGGCAGGCATTGGTGGCTTTGGCGCTTTGTTTGAAGTGCCCAAGCGTTTTCATGAACCTGTCTTGGTCAGCGGCACTGACGGTGTGGGGACCAAGCTCAAACTTGCGTTTGAATGGAACATGCACGATACCGTGGGCATTGATCTGGTGGCCATGAGTGTGAACGATGTGCTGGTGCAAGGGGCTGAGCCTCTGTTTTTTTTGGACTATTTTGCCTGTGGCAAGCTCGATGTTGAAACCGCTGCTGCAGTCATAGGCGGCATTGCCAAAGGCTGCGAACTCTCAGGTTGTGCCTTGATAGGTGGTGAAACCGCAGAGATGCCTGGCATGTACGCACTAGGCGAATATGACTTGGCAGGCTTTGCTGTCGGCGCAGTAGAAAAATCCAAAATTTTGACAGGGGCAGGCATTGTGCCTGGCGACGTGGTGCTGGGCTTGGCCAGCAGCGGTGTGCATTCCAATGGATTTAGTCTGGTTCGCAAGTGCATTGACCGCGCAGGAATCTCCGCCCCCAAAACACTGGACGGCAAACCTTTTAGGCAAGCCCTGATGAAACCCACCCGCCTGTATGTCAAAAACTTGCTCGCTGCCTTGCAACAGCACCCCATCAAGGCGCTTGCCCATATCACCGGCGGCGGCTTGCTTGAAAACATTCCACGTGTTTTACCCCAAGGTATGGCAGCCCATTTGGTCAAAGGCAGTTGGCCTCAAACTGAACTGTTTGCGTGGCTGCAAACTACAGCGGGCATTGATGACCATGAAATGAACCGCACATTCAACAACGGGATCGGCATGGTGGTGGTGATTGACGCAGCCCACGCGCTTGAATGCGCCACTACGTTGCGTGCAACAGGAGAGATTGTTTATGACATCGGTCGTATTGCCCCCAGGGGTGCAGAGGCGGCGGTTGTGGTGTTGTAAGGATATGGTCAATAATATAGAGTCCAATACTAACAAAGCGACAAGCATCGCAGCCAATCTATAAGCGGGTGACAATAAATTAGATACGTACAAATAGTATCAGTTCTATTGCGAATCAACTACTTACGCTGAAAAAGTGGGTATAAAACTTATCTACCTGATCAGGCGGTGAACTACTTGTTTGACAACATCGCTAAATCACGAGATGAAACTTCGATATTTCTTTTGAGTTGGTGGGAAGCCATTTTTCGTAACCGTTTAGACCCCTGACCACATTCCGTGATGTGTTGCTTGGGAGCGCGGGCGTCCCGCCCGCTGCGGGCAAGATGCCCGCGTTCCCAGCTTGGATGCCCATATCTGCGACGGATGGCTGTGATGGGGTCTAAACGGTTACCATTTTTCTGGGCAATTGATATTTTTGGCTGTTGCTGGTATCCATCCGATGTATTCGGCTGGTTTGCGAAGCACCCAGCTTAAAAACACTGACCACCTGTACAAGTCCGGCAGACTGTTCACGCATCGACTCAGCCGCTGCCGATGCTTCTTCCACGAGTGCCGCATTCTGTTGCGTTACGGTGTCCATTTTTGCTATGGCCCGATGGACTTGTTCAATGTCGTTGCTTTGCTCGCTGCTGGCGGCGGTGATTTCATTCATGATGTCGGTGACGCGCTGAATACTGGCAACAATCTGTTCCATGGTGTTGCCGGCTTGTGCGACCAATGCACTGCCAGCTTCAACCTTCTGAACAGAGTCCCCGATCAGCGTCTTGATTTCTTTCGCAGCGTCTGCGCTGCGTTGCGCTAGATTGCGCACTTCAGAGGCGACAACAGCAAAGCCACGGCCCTGTTCTCCTGCGCGTGCTGCTTCGACGGCTGCGTTCAATGCCAGGATGTTGGTTTGGAACGCGATACCATCAATCACGCCGATGATGTCCACAATCTTCCCAGAAGAAGCATTGATCGAAGCCATGGTATGGACCACTTGGGAAACTACTTCACCGCCTTTGATCGCCACGAGGGAAGCCGATTGCGCCAACTGGTTTGCCTGGCGAGCATTGTCAGCATTCTGCTTGACGGTGCTGGTCAGTTTTTCCATCGACGATGCTGTTTCTCCCAGCGAACTGGCTTGTTGTTCGGTACGATCCGACAAATCCAGGCTGCCTGATGCAATCTGGGCTGAAGCCGTGGCAATGGCTTCGGCACCGTTGCGCACCCGACCGACGGTCATGGCCAGATGCTCGTTCATGTCTTTGAGCGCCTGCATTAATTTTCCGGTCTCATCGGTGGAATAGACATCAATGTGGCTGGTCAAATCACCGGCTGCCACCGTTTGCGCCACTGTGACCGCGCCCCCAATGGAGGTTTTGATGCTGCGCGCCAGCCACAGACCCACAGCCACGCCCAGTCCGGCACCAAGCAGGGTAAACAGACCCAGAACATAGGTGAGCCTGTTGACGGACTCTCCTGAATCTAGTACCGCCGTCTCGGCGGATTTGGACAAGGATTCCTGAGCCTGTCCCAACAGGTCATCAAGCCCAGCCTGCATGGGGCGCAACTGCTTGTAAACCTTGTCCTTGGCTGTATTGATATCCATATCCTGTACCGCAGAAACGGCTTCCTGCTGGATGGGGCGCAGCGTTTCAATTTTTTGCGCTGCGTCCCTGAGCAACTGCTGCAATGGCGCGTCGAACAAGTCAGACTGACCATCGAGTGCGGTTGTGGCCGTTGTGATGGTTGCTTGCGCCTCTTTCAATTCCTGGATGGCGACCTTCTGGATGGACAGATCTTCGTAGCTGGTGATGTCGCGGATCAGAACCGCCTGCTTTTGAACTGCTGCACGCATAGAACCAAGGCGCGTCAGGGCCAGTGTGCCATGCAGTCCAACTTCTTCAAAACTTCGATAGACGTTTTTCAACTGAACCACCGCAAAAAAGCCAAGTAAGACCATTAACACGACGCTAAATGAAGAGCCGAAGATGATCCTCAACCCGATAGACATATTTTTTTGCATGTTTCAATGTTTGATTTTTGAATTCACGCTAAGGATATGGTCAATAATAAGTTCCGCATTTGGCTCGTCAGATTTGGGCGCACTGCGTTGTTACAAATCGCTTATGTGGCTGGGCCACACCGCACGATTTGCGCCTAGCATTGCATCCCAACTCTAACGGCCATAAGCGGAACTTATTGTTGACCATATCCTAAGGATATGGTCAATAATAAGTTGGACTGAACATCTGTCACTGAATGTTTTTCTTGCCTTCTGGGGATTTGAAATAATCAATCACCTTCTGCACTGCAGGTGTGGGCTGGCCGACGGTGATGAGCGCCAGCGGACGCACAATTTGTGGCGCCTTGACAGTTTTGGCCTTGCCCGCATTGGCTGCAAAAAATGCTTCGCTCACGGCACCGATACCGCCTTTTTCGTTGCTCACAGCATTGATTTCTTCTTTGGTGGTGCGAATCTCTGCAAAGCCAGCAGCGTATTCAACGCCGTCCATGATATGTTTCTGGAAGACCGCACGGGTTGCACTGCCGGCATGGCTGCTGATGACCTTGACAGGTAGATCAGCACCGCCAACTTCCTTCCAGTTCTTGACCTTGCCGGTGTTCAAGTCTTTCAGTTGGGCCTTGGTCAAGGATGTTACCGAATTTTCCTTGTTAACGATAACCACAATGGCATCGCGTGAAATTTCATGAAAGACCAGGTTGGAGGGTTCAGTGAACGTTTTGTCGATGTCTTTCGCTGCTTTTTTAGCACTTTCAACGGTGTCTTTGAGCGTCTCTGAGGTAGCGCTGACGGGAACCTTGCCTTCAGCCAGCGCCATCAACCCTTTACCCGATCCTACCGGCAGGAACTTGATATCCGTTCCTGTAGCAGATTTGAGGTTTGATGCCGCACTTTTAAAAATACGCTCTTGCACGGTGGTGGAACCTGATACTTCGAGCGTCTCAGCCATGACGGCAGAATATGCCAAGTTTGCAAAAGCCAGAATAACGAGGGAATGGGCGAGAATTTTCATAAGCTAACTGTAAAAATTAAACAAGACGATTGGAAAATGGACGGAATGCAACTGCGTCATTCTGCCATGTTGGATTGTGCCTTGATCAAATGGAACACCATTTTTTTATTGTTGCCTATACGTAACCGTTTAGACCCCGCCACCGTCATTCCCGCGAAGGCGGGAATCCAGACTGACTTTGTGTATCCATGAAGACCAAAATACACTGGATTCCCGCCTTCGCGGGAATGACGACATCTGGGCCAGGGATCTAAACGGTTACGCCTATACAGCATCAAGTGATGTGGAGCAGCTAACATGGATACCTACAAGTACACATTCAGACGAATTTATCCGTTTATTTAACTATTAAAAAGATAGCTAACTATGCAAGCAGGACGGGCGTTAGAGGCCGATTTGTTATACAAAAATACTCACCATCACTTTGAATCACACCCCATTGTTGCCCACAATGAGTGCTACCGCACAGACGCATGTGAGTGATGTAAAGTAGCATGGGTGGGCAGAGTGGATTTTGTGGTTGATCTCTTGCCCATCGTTTCGCATAATCCCTGACGTGGCGCGTGCCACTGGTACAGATTTATCATGAACACTCTGACACATATCGAGTTTGAATTTTGGGGCTGTTTTGCGCTTGGGTGCGCAGGGGGGGTATCTGTCTTGATGGTGGCTGGCGTTTCTTGGGTGGGTGTAGGTGTTGCCTTGGTGCTGTTGGTGTCGGGTGTGCGGCTGGGCAAAGCCATGACGGCGAGGCGGCGTACCCTACAGCAAAGCATTGAAGATTATCTGGCAGGTCAGGTTCGTCTTGGGCAAAATTTGGTGCCTGTTTGGAAAAATCATATTGAATCATCGCGTGAGCAAATGGAGTTTGCCGTCAATGCCCTAACGGAGCGCTTCGGTGGCATTGTCGATAAGCTCGATGCCAGTGTACGCATGGCAGCACAGGAGACCAGCAAGATTGAGGGTGACCATACCCTGGTGGCTCTTTTTGAACGCAGCGAGCAACAACTCGGCGCTCTCATCACCGTTCAACAGTCGGCCATGAACAGCCTGCAATCCATGCTGACCAAGGTTCAAGATATGGATCGCTTTATTGTTGAACTTCACGATATGGCCTCGGATGTGGCGCGTATCGCCCAGCAAACCAATCTACTGGCACTCAACGCAGCCATTGAAGCCGCGTGTGCAGGTGAACTCGGTCGTGGGTTTGCTGTGGTTGCCAAAGAATTTCGTATCCTCTCCAATCAGTCGGGCGAAACGGGGAAACGCATTGCAGAAAAGGTTAACATCATTAGCGCTGCCATTACCGACACTTGTGCCGTGGTGCGTGCGTCGGTGGTGCAGGAAGATGGTTCTCTTGACGTGGCAAACAGTACCATCGCTACCGTGCTGACGGAATTTAGGTCTATCATTGACTCTTTTGCACATGCCAGCCAGTTGCTCAAAGATGAAAGCGTTGGAATTCAAAAGGAGGTCAATCAGGCACTGGTGCAAATGCAGTTTCAGGATCGCTTGAGCCAGATCATGACGCAGGTGCAGAAAAGCATGGATCGTTTGCCTGAATTATTGCAAGAACAAGAACAGCGGTATGCACAAGGATGGCCATTGCAGGCCATTGATGCACAATACATGTTGGATGAGATGAAAAATTCCTATGTCATGGCCGATCAGCATGTCATTCATGAGGGTGGCAAGGTTTCTCAGAAAAATACCACTGGTGTTCGATATTTTTAGAGGAAAGCAATGGCTAAAACCATCATGATTGTTGACGACTCCGCCTCCATGCGACGGGTTGTAGGTATCGCGCTCAGTAGTGCTGGCTATAGCGTGATTGAAGGAGTGGACGGCAGGGATGCCCTGTCCAAGCTCAAGGGTCAAAAAATCCATCTCATCATCAGCGATGTCAATATGCCCGTCATGGATGGCATTGCGTTTTTGAAGGCGGTCAAGCAAATGCCCAACTATAAATTCACGCCAGTTATCATGCTGACCACTGAGTCTGAAGAGTCTAAAAAACGTGAAGGCCAAGCTGCTGGTGCGCGCGCCTGGGTGGTCAAGCCTTTTCAACCAGAACAATTGATTGGAGCAGTCCACAGACTGTGTTTGCCATGAGCCAAACCAATGCTTCGAGCGATGTTTTTCGCAATGTTTTGCGCATTGAAGGTGAGCTGACAATATTTCGGGCGACAGAGCTCAAGCCTGTGCTTTTGGTCACTCCACCCTTGACTGAGATTGATCTGTCTGGCGTGACAGAACTCGACACCGCCGGTGTACAACTGTTGATGCTGGCCAAGAAAACGGCACTGGCAGAGGGTCGTGAGTTGCACTTGTCAGGCCACAGCCCTGCGGTGATGGAAGTGTTTGAGTTGCTCAACGTAGCAGCTTATTTTGGCGATCATTTGGTGATGGACTCCCGTACCTTTGCTGGCGATTCAAGGAATTAACATGAATATAGATGACGCACTGGAAACGTTCATCGCTGAAGGCCGTGAACTGCTGACGGACATGGAAACTGCCCTGTTGGCAGTGGGACGCGCCGAAGACAAAGATGAAATGATCAACGCCATCTTTCGTGCAGCCCACACCATCAAGGGGTCATCAGGCCTGTTTGGCCTCAACCATATTGTGACCTTCACCCATTTGGTGGAAAGTGTTCTTGATCGTGTTCGTGATGGCAAGTATCCCTTGTCTGCCCCACTGGTGGTGTTGTTGTTGGCTTGCTGCGACCACATGGGTGCTTTGGTTGAAGGGTTAGCTGCCGGCGATCGTGCAGGTAGCCCTGAACTGCTGGAGCAGGGTGAACCTTTAATGACTCAGTTGCGAACCCATCTTGAATTGCCCAAATCGGTGGACACCTTGGCCGCCAAGTATTCGGCCGTCGTGGCCGGCAGTCATCACTCACAAGACTCTGACTCTGTCAGACGTATCGGTGGCAACGGCGTGATGGCAGACCACTGGCATATCTCGGTGCGTTTTAGCTCTGATGTGTTGCGCAATGGCATGGACCCCCTTTCGTTTATTCGATACCTTGGTACGATAGGCAAAATTGCAGGCATTGAAACCCTGCCAGATGCCCTGCCAGATGCGCAGCAGATGGACCCCGAACTGTGCTACCTTGGTTTTGAAATCGCTTTTCAAACCAAGGTGGACAAGGCTGCCATTGAAAGGGTATTTGAATTTGTTCGCGAAGACAGCCACTTGCTGATTTTGCCGCCACACAGCCTGATTTCTGAATACATTCAGCTCATCAGTCAGCAGCAGGGTGAATTGACCAGGTTGGGAGACATGCTGGTTCGTTGCGGCACCCTGACCCCGCAAGAACTTGACATCGCGCTCAACACCCAGTCAGACAGCCCCAGCAAACCCATTGGCGCTATTTTGGTCGAGCAAGGTTCGGTGCAGCCTGAAGTGGTTGAGGCCGCATTGACCAAGCAAAAACAGGTCAAGGAAATGGGGGTCGTTGAGAGCCGCTCGATCCGTGTCGATGCCGACAAACTTGATCAACTGATCAATTTGGTGGGTGAATTGATCATTGCCGGTGCCAGCGTCAATATGATTGCACACCGCTCGCGTGTGATTGAGCTGACCGAGTCCACCTCCAAACTTGCCACTCTGGTTGAGGAGGTTCGCGACAGCGCGTTGCAACTTCGCATGGTGCGCATTGGTGCTACTTTCAGCCGCTTTCAGCGCGTGGTGCATGACGTATCGCGTGAATTGGGCAAAGACGTTCATCTGTTGATTGACGGCGAAGAAACCGAGCTTGATAAAACCGTGGTTGAAAAAATTGGGGATCCATTGATGCACTTGGTGCGCAATTCCATGGATCATGGCATTGAGTCAGCCGATGTACGTGCATCGCTTGGCAAACCGGTTCAGGGCACGCTCAGACTCAACGCCTACCATGATTCCGGTGCCATCGTCATCTCGGTTGAAGACGATGGCGGTGGCTTGAAGCGCGACCGCATTTTGGCCAAGGCCATTGAGCGTGGCTTGGTAGAACCCGGTCACCACATGAGCGACAGCGACATTTATGCGCTGATTTTTGAACCTGGTTTTTCCACTGCGGACAAAATCACCAATTTGTCGGGGCGTGGGGTGGGGCTGGATGTGGTCAAACGTAACATCACTGCGCTGCGTGGCACGGTGGGCATCAGCAGTGAAGAGGGTGTTGGCACCATCGTTACGGTTCGTTTGCCGCTCACGCTGGCGATCATCGACGGATTTTTAGTAGAAGTTGGCAAATCAATTTACGCCATTCCGCTGGACATGATTGAAGAGTGTGTGGCCTATTCGGCAGAGCCTGGTCACGATTACACCAACCTTCGCGGCGAGGTTTTGCCTTTTATTCGGTTGCGTGAACTGTTTTCCATCCCCGGCACATCAGCCAAGGGCGAAAACATTGTGGTACTCAAATACTCGGGGCAAAAAGCCGGGTTGGTGGTTGATACCTTGCTGGGCGAGTTTCAGACCGTTATCAAACCGTTGGGGCAAATGTTCAGCCAGTCACACTGCATCAGTGGCTCGACCATTTTGGGTAGTGGTGATGTGGCTTTGATTCTGGATGTGCCCTCACTGGTACGCCAGGCCATGGCCAAAGGTGGACAGGTGCCGCAAGATCATGCTGTGATGGCGTAAGCGGGTAAAAATAAGTTTTATACCTACTTTTTAATCGTAAGTAGTTGATTCGCAATAGAACTGATACTATTTATACGTATCTAATTCATTATTACCCGCTTAAGTGGTTGGGTTGTTTGTTTTTTTCAAAGGAGTCTGACATGTTTGCAAATATGAAAATTGGTACGCGACTTGGATATGCGATTGCCCTTATCGTTATGGTGTTATTGTTTGTTATCGGGATCGGCTCCTACAACCTGGGTCGCTATGTCACCGCCAGCGGCTGGAACACACATACGTATGAAGTCTTGGGGAATCTCGGCGATTTGATGGGATCGTTGGTAGATATGGAAACCGGTCAACGCGGCTTTCTGGTGGCTGGAAAAGATGAGTTTCTAGAACCGCTGACGAACGGCAGGCACAAGTTCAGCAAGAGTTTTGACCAGATCAGGAAACTAACGGCGGACAACCCTGCGCAGCAGGACCGCCTGTCCAAGCTCAAGGACCACTACGATGTCTGGATCAGAGATTCGGTGGATTCAAGCATAGGCAAACGTCGCGCGATTGCTGGAAACCTTGCGCGTTATGAGGAAATTATCGCGGTGGTCGGCGGTGGCAAAACAGAAATGGACACCATGCGCAAGGTCGTCGCAGAAATTGACGGCGCGGAACGCGGCCTACTGGAATCACGGCAAAAAGAGATGGACTCGATGGGCAGCAGCACCCAAAACACGCTCCTTTTCGGTGGTCTTCTTGGTGCAGTTCTGGCGCTGGCTTTCGGCATTCTTGTCACCCGCAGCATCACGAACCCGACACGCATCCTGATTGAAAATGCCGGCAAAATGGCTGTTGGCAATTTGGACTTTAAGTTCGATGTTGACAATAAGGATGAAATTGGCATATTGGCTAGGTCAATGCAGTCCATGCAGGCTGCTGTGCGAGCCATGATGGCGGATGCCGTGATGCTTTCGAAGGCAGCAGTTGAAGGTAAGTTGTCCACCCGTGCCGATGCGTCCATCCACCAGGGCGATTTTCAGAAAATTGTGACCGGTGTGAACAACACACTTGATGCTGTGATTGGCCCGCTGAATGTGACGGCCAGGTACGTTGATGATATTTCCAAGGGCATCATTCCGCCCGTCATCACTGACAACTACAACGGCGATTTCAACATCATCAAGGGTAATTTGAATGCTGTGGTCAAGATGATGACTGACCTTTTGGCTCAAACCGACATCATCATTCAGGGCGCTGCCAATGGCGAACTTGACAAACGTGCCAACGCCAACCTGTTTGTGGGCGGCTGGAACAAGCTGGTGTGGGGTGTCAATGAAACCGTTACCAACATTGTCAATCCTTTGAATGTCACAGCAGACTATGTTGACAAAATATCAAAGGGTGTGATTCCACCTGTGATTACTGCTGAGTACAAGGGGCAGTACAACATCATCAAAGGTAATTTAAACGCAGTCGTCAAGATGATGAGCGACCTTCTAGCTCAAACCGATGTCATCATCAAGGGTGCAGCTGAGGGCGAGCTGAAAAAACGTGCCAACGCTGACATCTTTGTGGGAGGCTGGAATAAACTGGTGTTGGGAGTCAATGAGACTGTGACCAACATCGTCAATCCTCTCAATGTCACTGCCGAATACATTGACCGTATTTCCAGGGGTGACATGCCTTCCAAAATCACCGCTGCCTACAGCGGTGATTACAACATCATTAAAAACAACCTCAATGCGCTTATTGATGCGACCAATCAGCAAGCCAATGCCGCGCAGGCGATCTCCAAGGGTGACCTTACTGCCGTGGTCAATGTACGTAGCGAGAACGACATGATGGCCAAGAGCCTGATTGACGTCATCAAAGCGGTCAATTCGCTCGTGGTAGACGCTAATCTGCTCTCCAAAGCAACAGTTGATGGTGACCTGACCATTCGCGCAGATGCCACCAAACACCAAGGTGATTTCCGCAAGGTAGTAGAAGGTCTGAATGCCGTGATGGTGGCGGTTAATCTGCCTGTTCAGGAACTGCGTGAAGTTCTTGGTGCCTTGGAGGGCGGTGATCTCACGCTGTCCATGAAGCGTACCTATTCTGGCACTTGGGACGAGCTGAAATCTGCTCTGAACAATATGCTCAAGAAATTGACCGAGGTCGTGACTGACGTGAACAGCGGCGCCCAGGCACTGTCGAGTGCATCCGAAGAAGTCAGCGCTACCGCTCAAAGCTTGAGCCAGGCGGCCAGCGAACAAGCTGCCGGGGTAGAGGAAACCAGTGCATCCATTGAGCAAATGACATCAAGCATTGCACAAAACACCGAAAACGCCAAAATTACCGATGGCATGGCCAGCAAGGCTGCCAAAGATGCAGAAGATGGTGGACACGCCGTCGAGGCCACCGTCACCGCCATGAAGCAGATTGCCCAAAAGATTGGCATCATTGACGACATTGCAGCACAAACCAACCTGTTGGCCTTGAATGCCGCCATCGAAGCCGCTCGCGCAGGCGAACACGGCAAAGGCTTTGCCGTGGTAGCAGCAGAGGTGCGCAAATTGGCTGAACGCAGCCAGATTGCAGCGCAGGAAATTGGCGAAGTAGCCAGCAGCAGTGTCGGCCTGGCCGAAAAAGCGGGCAAATTGCTGAGCGAAATTGTTCCCAATATCCGCAAAACATCCGACCTGGTGCAAGAAATTACGGCTGCATCGACCGAACAATCAAGTGGTGTGGGTCAAATCAACTCGGCAGTGAGCCAGTTGAACCAGACTACTCAGCAAAATGCTTCCAGTTCTGAAGAGCTTGCAGCAACTTCTGAAGAAATGAGCAGCCAGGCTGAGCAGTTGCAGCACACCATGTCGTTTTTCAAACTCGATAGCTCGGTGCAAGGCAAGACTGCGCAGCATCATCCCGTACGCAAGAGCAACACCACCAGCAAAGTGACCAAGGGAACGGTCGCCAAGTCCGTGCAGACCCATGCCAACACTGCCGGTGACAGTCCTGATGAATCGCAATTCACCAAGTTCTAACAGGAGCAGGCCATGAACGCACTGGTCAAAGCCCATCCCCAAGCGCTAGTGTCTAAATCTAAAGCTCTGGCGCATACGGTGGCACAAACAGCGGTTGAAGAAAAACAGTACCTTACCTTTATGTTGGGCGGCGAAATGTTTTCCATCAGCATTCTGTGCATCAAGGAAATCATTTGGTACGCCAACCTGACGGAGGTTCCCATGATGCCCGCCTGCATTCGTGGGGTCATTAACTTGCGTGGTGCGGTCGTGCCGGTGATGGACTTGTCCAACCGCTTTGGCAAGCCCTCCACACCGGTTGTTAAAAGCACTTGCATTGTGATCATCGAGGTGCCCACCCAAAACGAAGGAGAGCACCAAAATATGGGCGTGGTGGTCGATTCGGTTCAAGCAGTGCTGGAAATTCCAACTTCCGAAATTGAGCCATCCCCCAGTTTTGGTACCAAAATCAGGTCTGACTTTATTGAGGGCATTGCCAAGGTCAATGGCAAGTTTGTTATTTTGCTCAACGTGAACCGTGTACTGTCAACCGAAGAAATCAGCCAAATGGGCCAGCCGGCTGCAGTGGCCATGTGAGTCATGGTCAAGCTCAATACTTGTCTTGATCCTTACCGCTACTGTGTAAGGGTGCGAGAGCGTATCCAGCATATCCTAAATACTATAATTTTAGTAGCTACTTACGCTTATCCTGTAAGGGCTAGAGGCATAAAACCCTCTTAAAGCTGGCGTTAGAAAAGGTTTTCTTACAACGGGCTTGGGATGCCCATCACAGTAGTTTCAATAAAAGGATGGATATGTTTGCAAATATGAAAATTGGATTGCGTTTAGCGCTGGGTTTTGTAGTCGTCCTGGCCTTGATGGCTGCGCTAGCCGTGGTGGGTATTCACGGCATGGCCAGCGTGCAGGGGCGGCTTGATGAAATCGTTAAAGACAACATGGTCAAAATGGATCTCAATAACAAAATGGCCAGGGCGGTCAACGATGTGCAGCGCTTGATGCGAACCCTGATGCTGATCAAAGACCCTATGGGGCAAGCCACACAACGCAAGGCAATTGAGAAGGCACGTTCTGAATATAACGATGCTTTCGATGAACTGAACAAATTACCGGCCAGCGAAAAAGGCAAGTTGATGCGCGCCAACATCAAGGAGGCTGCTTTGGTGGTACGTCCTTTGAACGATAAGGTGGTTGAGTTAAGTATTGCTGGAAAAAATGAGGAAGCCATTGCGCTTTTGATGGGGGAGGCACGGCCTGCTTCCCAAAAATGGCAGGCCAACATTGATGACAATATTGCATTTCAAGACGAAGTTACCAAGGCGGATTACATGACAGCGCAAGCTGCCTACGCCTCCGCCAATAGCATGATGCTCAGTTTGGCCGGTGCGGCGATTGCCTTGGGTGCCTTGCTGGCCTGGGTATTGACCCGCAGCATTACCGCTCCTATCGGAGAAGCTTTGACCACGGTGAACCGGCTGGCTGATGGTGATTTGACAGTGCGCATTACCAACACATCCAAAGACGAAACTGGACAGATGCTGCAAGCCATGAGCACTATGATTGGCAGGCTCACCCAGGTTGTGACCGATGTCAACAGCGGTGCTCAAGCTCTGGCCAGTGCATCCGAGGAGGTCAGTGCTACAGCCCAGTCGCTCTCGCAAGCCGCCAGCGAACAGGCCGCAGGTGTGGAAGAAACCAGCGCTTCCATCGAGCAAATGACATCTTCCATTGCTCAAAATACCGAAAACGCCAAAATCACCGATGGCATGGCCAGCAAGGCCGCCACGGACGCTGTCGATGGTGGAGAAGCCGTACAGGCTACGGTGTCGGCCATGAAACAAATTGCGAAAAAAATTGGCATCATCGACGACATTGCAGCACAAACCAACCTGTTGGCATTGAACGCTGCGATTGAAGCTGCTCGTGCGGGTGAACATGGCAAAGGTTTTGCCGTGGTGGCAGCAGAAGTACGAAAACTGGCCGAACGAAGCCAGGTGGCGGCGCAAGAAATTGGCGAAGTGGCCAGCAGCAGTGTTGAACTGGCCGAAAAAGCGGGCAGATTGCTGTCTGAAATCGTGCCCAATATTCGCAAAACCTCTGACCTTGTACAGGAAATTACTGCGGCATCCACTGAGCAATCCAGTGGAGTCGGTCAAATCAACGCTGCAGTCAGTCAGTTGAACCAGACCACCCAGCAAAATGCCTCCAGCTCCGAAGAACTGGCTGCCACGTCAGAAGAGATGAGCAGTCAGGCCGAGCAATTGCAACAGACCATGACGTATTTCAAACTGGACAGCAGCACAATGTTCCTCGCACCCGTTGCCAAGTTGCACAAAAGCAGCGCCAGCAGCAAGCCTGTTGCAGTCAGGAATGGCAAGCTGAAGGCTTTGCACCCGCACGCCAATGCGAGCACTGACCCAGATGAATCTCACTTTACCAAGTTTTAGTTTTAGGAGTTGGCCGTGAACGCACTCGTCAAAGTCAATCCCCACTCGCTTACGCTCAAATCTGCATCACACGCGACGGTGCGTGGTGCAGTTGAGGAAAAACAATACCTGACCTTTATGCTGGGCGGCGAGATGTTTTCCATTGGCATTCTTTGCATTAAGGAAATCATCTGGTACGCCAACCTGACCGAAGTTCCCATGATGCCGTCGTACGTTCGGGGGGTGATCAACTTGCGAGGTTCGGTGGTACCGGTGATGGATTTGTCCAACCGCTTCGGAAAACCTTCCACACCGGTCATCAAGAGTACCTGCATTGTGATCATTGAAGTGGAGACACCCAATGAAGGCGAAAGTCAAAACATGGGTGTGGTGGTGGATTCTGTTCAGGCCGTGCTTGAAATTCCAACCTCCGAAATTGAGCCTGCACCCACTTTTGGCACCAAAATCAGATCCGAGTTTATTGAAGGCATTGCCAAGGTCAATGGCAAGTTTGTCATTTTGCTCAATGTCAATAAGGTACTTTCCCATGAAGAACTGGGGCATGTAGCTGCCATAACCGACATGGTGTAGCAGTTTTCGCTCGAACGGAATGGGAATAGCTATGAAAATGGTAGCTGCTTGCGCTGGTCAGTCAGGCGACTGTTGCCAAAATTTGTCATAATTTTTAATGCAACTTTTGAAAGACCACCATGTTCAAAAATCTCTCCATCAAATGGAAACTGGCGACTCTGGTCGTTGTCATGCTGGCGGCACTCGCTACCGTTGGCCTAGCGGGGTACAGTGGCATACTTGCCGTTGGCGGGGCAATGACGGAGATCGGTACGGTTCGAATGCCGTCCATCCAGAGCTTGTTGGCAGCCAGTGAGGGGCAGACAGCAGTTAAGTCGGCCACACTGGCCACTGCTATTTACGAGAACAACTACAACGCTGGCAAAGAGTTTTCAGGCGTTCTGTCTTTGCGTCAAAAGGCTTGGGTCAATATTGAGGCTGGTTTCAAAATTTATGAATCCCTACCACAAACCAAAGATGAAGCTATCCTTTGGAAGGCCTTCAATGCCGATTGGGCAGAGTGGAAGCGTGCAGATGATCTGTTGGCCAGCACCATTTCGGCACTTACCAACAACCAAGGTGAAACCGGTCAAAAAGCTTTGTTTGTGACCTTTTACAAGCAATTTCAGGATTCTCGCCCGCTGTTCAATAAAGCAGAAGCCAGTTTGAACAAGGTGGTTGAGTTAAACAAGGATGTGGCTGATGCAAGTGTTATCGCTGGCACGGCGCGCATTGCCTCTGTCCAAAGCAATATGCTGATGTTGGCGGTGGTGTCTTTGGTGGTTTCCATCGCCTTGGCAGCCTATATCACCATGGCGATCGTGAACCCGTTGCAACAAGCCGTCGCAGTGACGAACCGCCTGTCTGAAGGGGATTTGACGGTCAAAATTGATGCGCCTTCCCACGACGAAACAGGTCAGGTTTTGCAAGCCATGCACAACATGATTGGCAAGCTATCGCAAGTGGTGGCCGACGTTAATGGTGGAGCGCAAGCCCTGGCTAGCGCGTCTGAGGAAGTCAGCGCCACAGCTCAGTCTTTAAGCCAGGCGGCCAGCGAACAAGCTGCTGGCATCGAAGAAACCAGCGCTTCCATTGAGCAAATGACCTCCAGCATCGCCCAAAACACCGAGAACGCCAAGATCACCGATGGCATGGCCAGCAAGGCGGCCAGAGACGCTGTCGATGGTGGCGAAGCTGTCAATGCCACTGTAGAGGCCATGAAACAAATTGCAAAAAAGATCAGCATCATCGACGACATTGCAGCACAAACCAACCTGCTTGCCTTGAATGCCGCCATTGAAGCAGCCAGAGCTGGTGAACATGGTAAAGGCTTTGCTGTGGTGGCAGCGGAAGTGCGTAAACTGGCCGAACGCAGCCAGGTCGCGGCGCAAGAAATTGGCGAAGTGGCCAGCGGCAGTGTTGATCTGGCTGAAAAAGCGGGAAAACTTTTGTCAGAAATTGTGCCCGCCATTCGAAAAACATCAGATTTGGTGCAAGAGATTACGGCAGCCTCCACAGAGCAATCGAGCGGCGTAGGTCAAATCAACACAGCGGTCAGTCAGCTTAACCAAACGACGCAGCAAAATGCTTCAAGTTCCGAAGAGCTTGCCGCCACATCCGAGGAAATGAGCAGTCAAGCCGAACAGTTGCAGCGCACCATGTCGTTTTTCAGGCTTGACAGTCACGGCCATGACAGTTCGAGTGTCTTTCAGGTACACAAGAGCCGTGCCAGCAGGCCTACCCAGGTCAAAAAAGCCATCTTGAAACCACCAGCCCATCGTATTCAGGATGGTGAGTTCAGCACCGATTCATCTTGACTTTTCCAAAACCCTGATGAATCAACACGATAACAGCTATAAAAACATTTTCTCACACACCGAGATGGTGCGTGATTTGCTTACAGGCTTTGTACAAGAGCCTTGGCTTGCCGACCTGGATTTCAATACCCTGGAAAAAGTCAACTGCAGTTATGTCAGTGACGATTTGCGTGACCGCGAGGACGACATCGTCTGGCGAGTGCGCATGAAAGGTTGTTGGCTTTACCTGTACATTCTGCTGGAATTTCAATCGACAGTGGATGGCTTCATGGCCGTTCGTATCTTGACCTACATCGGTCTGCTGTACCAAGACATCATCAAGCAAAACTTGTTGACAACTGACCACAAATTGCCTCCGGTGTTACCCATTGTTCTCTATAACGGAAAATACAGATGGAAGGCCGCAACCAATATTGCTCAATTGATAGCGTCTCCTCCAGGGCGGCTGAGTGATTTCACCCCTCAACTTGAGTATCTTCTGCTAGACGAAGGTGCGATTGACGAAAGCGGTCCTTTAGCCCTGAAAAACCTGGCTGCAGCCCTTTTTCGGCTTGAAAAAAGCCGCGCAGCCCTTACCATTGGGCAAGTTTGGGAAGCACTTTTTGAGTGGCTAAAAGACCCGGCGCAAAGTTCACTACGACGAGCTTTTGCAGTCTGGATCAACCGTGTTTTATTGCCGGCGCACTTGCCCGGTGTGACACTTCCCAATTTTGAGATCTTATTGGAGAGAAAAACCATGCTTGCAGAAACGGTGATGGAGTGGACACAACAATGGAAACAACAGGGCTTGGAACAGGGCCTGGAACAAGGCTTGCACAGAGGCAATGTTGAAGGCAGTGCCAATGTTTTGGAGAGGTTACTCACAAAACGCTACGGCCCTCTGCCTGATGACATCCACTATCGCCTCCATAATGCTACTGTGGATCAACTGGAACATTGGGCTGATACCTTTCTGGATGCTGACACATTAGCTGCTGTGTTTGTAAGTCATTAACCTATGAGTTTGTTATAGGTTTCAAAACTGCATCGACACGCGATGATGATCTGTATCAGCAATTTCCAGTCTTATTAACGTTGTCCAGTTTGTCTGCGTTATAACGTCGCCGTTGGTGTTTATATGCTATATTACAAATAGCAAAAACGCCCGTTTATCAAGTGCTGGAAGTCAAAAAGACCAGCTCTATAGTCAAGGAATCAATGTGCCGGTTGCACCTATTTCAAACGCAGAATTTGCCAGGTTTCAACGTTTTATTTTTGAGGTAGCTGGTATTTCAATGGCCGATGCCAAAAAGGCTTTGGTGACGGGTCGCTTGAGTAAACGTTTGGCAGTGCATGAATTAGAAACCTTTGGTGAATACTTCAGTCTGCTCAGTACAGGCAAGCACCCCGATGAGGTTCAGATGGCGGTTGATTTGCTCACCACCAATGAAACCTATTTTTTCAGGGAAATCAAACATTTTGAATTTTTACGCGCATATGCGCTCAAAGAGCGTTGCCGAGTGCAACCCTTTCGTATCTGGAGTGCTGCCAGTTCCAGTGGGGAAGAGGCTTACAGCATGGCGATGGTGCTGGCAGACTGTATGCAAACCACACCGTGGGAGATTTTGGGCACCGACATCAGTACCCGTGTGTTGGAAGGTGCCCGGCGCTCTTTGTATTCCATGGAGCGTGGTCGCCACATTCCACAGGAATATTTGAAGCGATTTTGTCGCAAGGGCACAGGCCAGCACGAGGGGTATTTACTGATTGAACGCAGTCTGCGAAGCAAAGTGTCATTTCGCCAAGTGAACCTGAATGCTGCCCTGCCAGAATTAGGTCAATTTGATGTTATATTTTTACGTAATGTCATGATTTATTTCAACAACGATACCAAACGTCAGGTGGTGGCGCGTGTCATTGAAAACATCAAACCCGGCGGCTATTTTTGTGTGGGTCACTCGGAAAGCCTCAACGACATTACCCAAGCTGTGCAGATGGTGGCCCCTGCAATTTACAAAAAGGGGATTTAACTTGGCACATCTCAAAGATTTGATGGATATTTTTCTGCAACCAGGTGAACTTTTTGTGGCAGATGCCAACTTTCAGATACGTACCATTTTGGGTTCATGCGTCTCCATCACTCTCTGGCATCCAAAGGCTTGCGTGGGCGGGATGTCACATTTTCTATTACCTACACGCGGTTTTGCCCCGCCATCACCAGATCTGGATGGTCGCTATGGTGATGAGGCTTTGCAACTAATGACCAATGATTTACGGTCATCCGGTGTCAACCCACAACAATGCCAGGCCAAAATTTTTGGTGGAGGCAATATGTTTCCAGGCCAGACCCGCGCGAGTGCCATCACGGTGGGGCAACGCAATGGTGAAGCTGCCCGATCATTCCTGCAAAAGCAGGGCATTAATGTGGTCACTGAGAGCTTGTTTGGCGTGGGACATCGGCAGATTATTTTTAATGTCGGCAATGGCGATGTCTGGTCACGACAGGTCAGGCCATCCAAGCAGGAAATTGCTACTGAAACCGCAGTGCAAGGGGCTTCCAAATGAGTCGAATCAAGGTGTTGGTGGTGGATGATTCCGCAGTGGTGCGTCAGGTAGTCAGTGGTTTGCTGTCTCAAGATCATGACATTGAAAGCGTTACCGCAGTGGCTGACCCTATTTTGGCGATGGCCCGCATGGCGGTGAATTGGCCGGATGTGATTGTGTTGGACATCGAAATGCCGCGCATGGATGGCATTACCTTTCTGAAAAAAATCATGGCTGAGCGGCCAACACCGGTGGTCATTTGTTCCACGCTGGCCCAGTCAGGCGCTCAGACCTCGATGGTCGCACTCGCAGCAGGAGCAGTGGCCATCATCACCAAGCCAAAAATTGGTCTGAAACAGTTTCTTGAAGATGCATCCGAAGACATGGTGACGGTCGTCAAAGATGCAGCACGATCCAATGTCAAAGCCATACACGTCACAGCCAAAAACTCCGCCGATGTCATTATGTCTGCAGCCGACAAACATTCAGCCTTAATCCAGACCACCGACCGGGTGGTGGCTTTGGGCACGTCCACCGGCGGCACTCAGGCACTTGAACTGGTGCTGGTGGGATTGCCACGTGTCACGCCAGGCATTGTCATTGTGCAGCACATGCCTGAAAAATTTACCGCAGCCTTTGCTGAGCGGCTCAATAGTTTGTGCCAGATCGAGGTCAAGGAAGCCCAAAACAATGACCGCGTGATCAACAGTCGCGCCTTGATTGCACCTGGGGGCAAGCACATGCTGTTGCGCCGCACAGGTGCTCATTATTATGTAGAGGTCATGGATGGCCCGCTGGTCAACAGACACCGCCCTTCAGTGGATGTGCTGTTCAGATCTGTTGCCAAATGTGCGGGTGCCAACGCGCTGGGGGTCATCATGACCGGTATGGGTGACGATGGTGCAGCAGGCCTCCTGGAAATGCGCCATGCAGGTGCCCAAACCGTAGGACAAGATGAGGCAAGCTGCGTTGTCTATGGCATGCCCAAAGAAGCTATCAAACGCGGTGGAGTTGAAAAAACCGTGCCTTTGACAGCGATTGGCCGTGAAATCATGCAGCAGCTCTCAGGGGTGATGGTGCGGTGAACAGGCCATGATGGGGGGCATTTGGCTTCACCTAATTGTTGCACTTTGCGCCTTACTGGGGGCCAGCTCTAGCCCAGCGCTGACACCGCCAATGGATAACCGTCCCAGCTTTTTTTCAGGGGACTGGATTGGCACTGGCGCTCAAGACATGTTCTGTTTCATTCGATTACAGCAAGACGGCCATGGCACGGTTCTCATCGGTAGTGCCAGCGGCGACTGGCTGGGGGCGCGCATTCTCTGGCGCAATCAGCACCAGAGCATGTTACTGATGGAAGTCAGCCCATTACCTGCAGAACCAGGCCGGCGCCTGATGCCGTTGTCCCGACTCACCTTGCACAGTGGCATCAACCAGACTCTGCAACTTCAAATGGGTGAGCACCCTGTCTGCGAACTTCAATTGCACAACAATGTGCTGCGCAGTGCCAGACAGGCCGAGATGCTGCTCGACAACCCGACCGAGATCAGGAAATCCAATGGCAGAAAATGATCCCGCCCTGCACGTTCGCCGCTTGAGCTTGGGACATGGTTCAGCGTGAACAGACATTGGCCGTCCGCTTGCTGCGGCTTTGCTGGCCATTGCCCGGCGCTCTGACCGGGGCGACTCTGGGCTTTCATCTTTACTTTTTGCAGCCGGGTCTAAATACCGATAGCGCCGCACCCCTCATTTTCGCCAGCTTCTGGGCATTTTGCGGGCTTGTGTCCGGGCTGGTATGCACCAGCATGGCCGCCTGGCTGATCGAACGCGGACTGCGCAGCAGGTTATCGACCAACCCACTGATCACCACCTTCCTCACCCTGCTTTTGCTGATCGGACTATGCTGCGTGCTGCATGCGCCGCTCGAAGCTCGCCTGCCTGCGCTGTTCTGGCCGTCATCGCAGAAGTTGCCAGCGCGCCAGCCATCCGTCTCGGGTGCGTTTCAAAGTGATGTGGTGCAATACAAAAACCAAATCCCCTCTAACCCCCCTTTTTCAAAGGGGGGGACAAATACAGCGCTTTGCCCAAATAGGCTAACCGTTCTCATTTCCCCCCCCCTTTTGAAAAAGGGGGGTTAGGGGGGATTTGGATGTCGCACCCAAGCAAAGCCACATCACTTTGAAACGCACCCATCCGTTTCCCAACCTTCGCCATGTACACAAACACCACCTGCCGAGCGTCAGGCTCGTCAATCCTGGGATATGGAATGCCGATGAATGACAAGCGACCTCTTGTTTAAATACATCGGAAAATAAAGCAGAATGAAGGAACGGGTCATTAACTATTTTTGTGTTTGGAAGTGTTGCCATGAATTGTGTGTTTATTCGTTCGTTTGGGCTTGTGCTGACGATAGCGGCAGCGTTGACATCATGCTCCAAAGCGCCTGCGCCACAACAGTGACCAGTCAATCCATCGCCCTGGGTGCCAAAACTTTGTTGAATGGAACGACAGTGGGACAGTTTCGTGAAGGTGACAAACTTATTGACATGGTGTTGCGCCAGCCGCCCGATGAGCGCAACACCATATCGGGCATCGCCAATGCTTATGTGCCCACGGCATCAGGCAAAGCCATTCCTTTGATGTATATTGCCAAACCTGTGTTTACCTGGGAGCCGGGGGTATTGTGGCGTGAAGGCCGCGACTATGCCATCACCGTGCAATCGTAACCGTTTAGACCCCCTGACCACATTCCGTGATGTGTTGCTTGGGAGCGCGGGCATCCCGCCCGCTGCGGGCAAGATGCCCGCGTTCCCAGCTTGGATGCCCATATCTGCGACGGATGGCTGTGATGGGGTCTAAACGGTTACGTGCAATCTGACATTGCAGAGGGGCTACAAGGTGCCACGGTCACAGCTCAGTTGTTGCCCAAACTCAAGATGCTTGAGGCCCGGTGGGCGAGGGCAGGGCAGGGCGCTTACCGCATTGAAGTGGCAGGGGCTGTGGCCGAAAGCGCCAAAGGGTCTTCGGCCATTGTGGCGGGCATTCCGGTCATGTTGTTCATCACCTTCACACTGTTGGTGGTTCAACTGCACAGTTTTAGCCGTGCGCTGTTGGTGTTTGTGACCGGGCCATTGGGCATTACAGGGGCGGCGGCGGCGCTGCTGCTTTTGAACCGTCCGTTTGGATTTGTCGCACTGCTGGGTGTGATAGCGCTCATGGGCATGATCCAGCGCAATTCTGTGATTTTGATTGACCAGATTGAAAAAGACCGCGCCCGTGGCATCCCCGCCTGGGAGGCCATTGTGGAGTCTGCCGTTCGCCGTCTTCGCCTCATTGCGTTGACCGCTGCGGCGGCAGTGCTGGCGATGATTCCGTTGTCGCGATCGGTATTTTGGGGGCCGATGGCCGTGGCCATCATGGGCGGTCTGACGGTAGCGACCGTCTTGACGCTGCTGGCGCTGCCTGCGATGTACGCTGCCTGGTTTGGGGTGAGGGCGCAGGAGCCAGGATAAGGATATGGTCAACAATAAGTTTCGCATTTGGCTCGTCAGATTTGGGCGCGCTGCGTCGTTACAAATCGCTTATGTGTTATGTGGCTGGGCCACACTGCGCGATTTGCGCCTGGCATTGCATCCCAACTCTGAAGGCCAAATCGAGGCTTCGCATTATTGTTGGGGTAGGCAAGTAAAATAAAGGCATGATAAAACCTGAACCTACCCTTGAGCGACTGAGCGTTGCCAAGTCCTTGTTGCTCACGCCTTTTGGTCTGGATGACTCCCACCTGTTTCGTACTCTCGCCGAGATCAAAGCCTATAAGGTAGATGAGGCTGACCTTTATTTTCAATATACCCGCTCCGAAAGTTGGGGCCTCGAAGAAGGTATTGTCAAAACAGGATCATTTTCTATTGATCAGGGTGTGGGAGTGCGTGCCGTGATGGGCGAAAAAACTGCCTTTGCCTATTCAGATGATATTTCAGAGGCGTCGCTTCTGGATGCAGCCAGAACTGTCAGGTCAATTTCAGCTATAGCCCAATCAGGACAAGCGCGAATAGCTACAAAGATAATAGCATCCTCACGTTCGTTGTACCAAGAGATGGACCCTATTGCCAGTCTGGACAGCAATGCCAAAGTTGCGCTGTTGGGCAAAGTGGAACAACTTGCCCGTGCCAAAGACCCGCGTGTTATTCAGGTGATGGCGGGCCTGGCCGCTGAGTATGACGTGGTGTTGTTGGCGTGTGCTGATGGCACATTGGCAGCCGACATTCGTCCTTTGGTGCGCTTGAATGTGACGGTGATTGCCGAGCAAAAAGGCCGACGCGAGTCTGGCTCTTTTGGTGGCGGGGGGCGATTTGGCTTTGCTTATTTTGACGACGCCATGCTAGGTCATTATGTCGATAGGGCAGTGAATGAGGCATTGACCAACCTCGAAGCCCACGCAGCGCCTGCGGGTGAGATGACAGTGGTGTTAGGACCGGGCTGGCCTGGCATTTTGTTGCATGAAGCTGTGGGTCACGGTCTGGAAGCCGACTTTAACCGCAAGGGTTCGAGTGCTTTTAGCGGTCGCGTGGGGCAGCGCGTAGCGGCCAAAGGGGTCACCGTGTTGGACGATGGCACCTTGGCCCATCGTCGTGGCTCGATTAATATTGATGATGAAGGCCACACCAGCAGTTGCAACGTCTTGATTGAAGACGGAATTTTGCAAGGTTACCTGACGGACACCATGAACGCACGCCTGATGGGGTTGCAGCCCACAGGCAATGGTCGTCGGGAAAGTTACGCCCATGTGCCGTTGCCACGCATGACCAACACCTATATGCTGGGTGGCGACACACCGCCCGAAGAAATTGTGGCCAGCATCAAAAAAGGCTTGTATGCCACCAATTTTGGCGGTGGTCAGGTGGACATTACCTCGGGTAAATTTGTGTTTTCGACAAGCCAGGCGTATTGGGTGGAAAACGGCAAAATTCAATACCCCGTCAAAGGGGCCACGTTGGTCGGCAGCGGACCAGAATGTCTCAAGCACATCAGCATGATTGGTAACGACATGATGCAAGACAGCGGTGTAGGCACTTGCGGCAAAGAAGGACAAAGCGTACCAGTAGGGGTAGGTCAGCCTACTTTGCGAATCGAAGGACTCACGGTGGGAGGCACGGGTGTAATTCAAAGTGAATCGTGATCAGGGAGGTCTTCATACTGTCACCTCTTTCTTTGGGTTACTGCTACCCAATCCACGCTCCCCTCTTACAGACTCCCCCAAGTTATCAACCACGTCAAAATCGACGTGCTCAACAGGAAGAATCAGGGCCTGGGCTACGCGATCACCAGCTCTGATCAATGATACACATCTGTCATCTTTTGTCAGTTTCACCATCAATTCTCCACGGTATCCAGAATCAATCACGCCTACACAGTTTGCCAATCGAATCCCTTCCTTAAATCCATGACCACTACGACTAAATACAAGCATCACATGGCCATCTGGTACTTCAAACGATAGTCCGGTTTTGCATAAAACAGGATGAAGCACATCCATATATTCCTGCTGTTGCGAAGAAACATCCAGCGCATGGATGTCAAAACACGCATCGCCTTCGTGCGCGTACGTCGGGACAATGGCCCGTTCGTCCAATTTCTTGATTTTTACTTTCATAGTTCGATCTTTAATAGGTAAAAACATGGATACAAATCAATTGTTTGCTAACTATTTCCTTATACCAGCACCCGCTCAATACCACCGTCGTTGGCCGTCTTGACGTAATCAGTCATCCACTGCTCGCCCAGAATCTGCTGTGCCATTTCGACGACGATGTAGTTGGCCTCTAGCACACCTTTGTGAAGGTCTTCATGAAAGCGGCTCAGGCCTTGCAGACAGGCGGGGCAAGTGGTCAATATTTTAAGATTGTCCTTGGCACCCACGCCACTGAGTGCACGCAACCGCTTTTCACCCTGAAGAATTTCTTCTTCCTTGCGAAAACGCACCTGGGTGGAAACATCAGGGCGGTTCATGGCCAGCGTGCCAGACTCGCCACAGCAGCGCTCAGACTCAATCACCTGATGGCCCAGTAGCGCCTTGACCGTGGTGAGAGGCCCTTGCAATTTCATCGGGCTGTGGCAGGGGTCATGAAATAAAAAAGTACCGGCGTGGGGCAGCGTGATGCCCTTTTCAAGTAAAAATTCATGGATGTCAATAATGCGGCATCCCGGGAAAATACTTTCAAACTCATAGGCTTGCAACTGGTCGTAGCAAGTGCCGCAGCTCACTACCACCGTTTTGATGTCCAGATAATTCAAGGTGTTGGCCACCCGATGGAACAAAACGCGGTTATCGGTGATGATTTTTTCGGCCTTGTCAAATTGACCGCTGCCGCGCTGCGGATAACCACAGCACACATAGCCCGGTGGCAGCACGGTTTGTACGCCCGAATACCAGAGCATGGCCTGCGTGGCCAGTCCGACTTGGCTGAACAGGCGCTCAGACCCACACCCTGGAAAGTAAAACACAGCTTCAGACTCCGCTGTGGTCGTTTTAGGATTGCGAATGATGGGCACATAGTTGCGGTCTTCAACGTCAAGCAGTGCGCGTGCTGTTTTGTTGGGCAAGCCAGCGGGCATCTTTTTATTTACAAAATGAATTACCTGCTCACGCAAAGGTGCAGTGCCTAGCGTGGCAGGCGGTGCTTTGGTTTGCTGTCGTGCCACCACTTTGAGCATGTCCGCAGCCAAGCGTTGCGCCTTGATGGCCAGATTGACCATGATTGAGCGCGTCAGGCGAATGGTCTGGGGCTGCGTGGCGTTAAGCATGAACATGGCCGCAGCCCCCGCTGGCCGAAAACTTTTTTTGCCCATTTTGCGAAGCAGATTTCGCATGTTCATCGACACATCGCCAAAATCAATTTTCACAGGACATGGCGGCAAACATTTGTGGCAGATCGTGCAGTGGTCTGCTACGTCTTCAAACTCTTGCCAGTGTCTGATGGAGATGCCACGTCGGGTTTGTTCTTCGTACAAAAAAGCCTCGACCAACAACGACGTGGCCAAAATTTTGTTGCGAGGGCTGTAGAGCAAATTGGCACGCGGCACATGCGTGGAACACACAGGTTTGCACTTGCCGCAACGCAGGCAATCTTTCACGCTGGCTGCAATTTGGCCAATGTCGCTTTGCTGCATGATGAGCGATTCGTGTCCCATCAAACCAAAACTAGGGGTGTAGGCATTGGTCAAATCGGCATATAAGAAATCAGGCTCTAACGCACGTCCAGACTGCATAGTTAGCTCATTATTTCGTAGCAATTTACCTTTGTTAAAGTGCCCCAGCGGATCGACTTTGGCCTTGTAGTGTACAAAGGGTGCCAGTTCGGCATCGGTTAAATACTCCAGTTTGGTAATGCCTATGCCATGCTCGCCAGAAATGACACCGTCCAGACTGCGTGCGAGCGCCATGATGCGTTTGACCGCACCGTGGGCAGTCTGGAGCATCTCGTAGTCATCGCTGTTGACAGGAATATTGGTATGCACATTGCCATCTCCTGCATGCATGTGCAGCGCCACCCAAACCCTGCCTTTGAGCACCCGCTGGTGAATGGCCACACATTCCGTAAGAATGGGCGCAAAGGCATCGCCGCTGAAAATCTGTTGCAACGGCTGGCGAATTTGTGTTTTCCAACTGGCACGCAGGCTGTGATCCTGCAATGAATCAAACAGGGCTTCAACATTCTCAAGCCAGGCCGACCACAGAGAACGCACTTCACCCAAAAGTGTGATCGCCTGCGAAACCCTGTCTTCGAGCAGTTCTGCGGCAGGAATTTCATCTGCATCATGCACCAGCGGCAGGTTGCCCTGAGTGAAAAACTCAATCAAGGCATCACACAAAACCAGTTTGTTATGCAGACTCAATTCAATGTTAATGCGATCAATGCCATCGGTGTACTCTGCCATGCGCGGCAGGGGAATCACCACATCTTCATTGATTTTGAAGGCATTGGTGTGTTTGCTGATGGCCGCAGTGCGCTTGCGATCTAGCCAGAATTTTTTGCGAGCCTCAGGGCTGACGGCAATAAACCCTTCGCCGTGACGTGAATTGGCAATGCGCACCACTTCAGAGGCCACACGCGCCACATCGTTGTCATCATCACCAGCAATGTCACCAAACAATACCATCTTGGGCAGCGTCATGTTGGTGCTTGACTGTGCAGCGCGTTTGGATTTGGTGGCATAGCCCACAGCCTTCAAATAGCGGTCATCCAGATGCTCCAGTCCCGCCAGCACAACGGGGGAATGTCCCAGCTCCTGCCTGCTCTTTTGTAAAGAGAACATGAAGTCTTTGATCTCGACAATCGCAGGCACTGCATCTTTGGCATTGCCAAAAAATTCCAGGCACACGGTGCGCACATGGTGGGGCATACGGTGAACCACCCAACGTGCGCTGGTGATCAACCCATCACAACCTTCTTTTTGAATACCGGGTAAGCCGCTTAAAAACTTGTCGGTCACATCCTTGCCCAGACCTGCTTTGCGGAAGGTATTGCCCAAAATTTCCAGCCGTTCAGTGCGAAGATGGGTGATGCCGTCAGCCTTGAAATACCGCAGCTCAAAACTGGCTACCTCCACATCGTGAATTTTGCCCATGTTGTGCTGCAGGCGGGTCACTTCAAGCCACTTGGCATCAGGCGTGACCATGCGCCAACTGGCCAGATTGTCTAAAGCCGTCCCCCACAACACGGCTTTTTTGCCCCCTGCGTTCATGGCAATATTGCCGCCAATGCACGAGGCCTCGACCGACGTGGTATCCACAGCAAAGACAAAACCGGCACGCTCGGCAGCATCAACCACCCGCTGGGTCACCACTCCGGCTTGCGTCCACACTGTGCCCACCTCATGATTCATACCGGGAAGTTGCACCATTTCAACCTCGGTCATGGCTTCGAGCTTTTCAGTGTTGATGACCACACTTTTCCAGGTCAAAGGAATGGCGCCGCCGGTGTAGCCCGTGCCGCCGCCCCTGGGAATAATCGTCAACCCCAAGTCAATGCAGCCCTTGACCAAATGCGCCAGTTCGGACTCGGTGTCAGGTGTCAGCACCACAAATGGATACTCTACTCGCCAGTCGGTTGCATCCGTCACATGACTCACCCGTGAGAGTCCATCAAACTTGATATTGTCTTTGCCTGTCAGCTTAGCCAAAGTGCGTCGGGTTTTACTGCGAAGCCTGGCGGTTTCAACAAAAGACGCATCAAACGTTTGCACAGCCTGGTGGGCTGCATCCATCAATAGCCCCACTATGACATCACGATCAAGGTCTGTTTGTGGCGTGCGACGTTTTTGCACTTCACTCAGGCGATGCTCTAGGGCCTGAACCAGCAATATCCGTCGTTTGGGGTTATCGAGCAAGTCATCCTGCAAATAAGGATTGCGCTGCACCACCCAAATGTCGCCCAATACTTCATATAGCATACGCGCCGATCGCCCCGTGCGTCGTTCTTCACGCAACACGTTGAGCCATCCCCAGGCGGGTTTGCCCAACAGACGAATCACAATTTCGCGGTCAGAAAACGAGGTGTAGTTGTACGGAATTTCGCGGACACGCTCTGAGAACAGGTGCGCAGCAAAGGTGGGCAAAGAAGAATGGGGCACAGGGGGAGTGTTCATGGGTGACCAAGGCGGGGCAAGAAGAGCTGTATGCGTTATGCAAGCACTGCGGGCTGAAGGTGAATGATATTACCGCAGCACCAGAGAAGCAAGTGATGTGGGCATTGCACCGACACTAAGGATATGGTCAACAATAAATTCCGCATTTGGCTCGTCAGATTTGGGCGCACTGTGTCGTTACAAATCGCTTATGTGGCTGGGGCCACACTGCGCGATTTGCGCCTAGCATTGCATCTTTAACTCTGACGGTCAAATGCGGAACTTATTGTTGACCATATCCTAAATAAAAACTCACATCTGGGAACATGGGCATCTTGCCCGCTGTAGAAGCGG
>CAIYWD010000093.1 GCA_903929815.1 uncultured beta proteobacterium | reverse complement strand
TGTTTCCAATAAAGTCTATGATTCCGAAGCTCATCAAGGGAACGTGTCAATCAGTACATTCTTGAACATCCGTCCGTGGAAGTGGCGTCCCGCCGCTTGGATCTAAACCAGAGCCGGGACGGCTCTGCCGCAGCTATTGATCCCGCAGCTCACCAAGCACAGGCATGGATGGACTGAAATTTTTGTCGCTTTGTCAGTGCTGGTCTCTATATTAAAAGTAGCATCCTGGAACAGACTGGGTATGCTTCATGGTTTTATTTCTATAAGTAATTGATGTATATAAGAAAAACTAATAAAGATAGTTCAAACTCACGGAGTCAAGTATGACACTAAATCTGGGGCGCATGGGTCAGTTGCCGTCATGGCTGGCATCACCTGTATTTGAAGGCGACGAAGAAAAAACGTACCAGGCCGGCCTGGTCAACATCATCGTGTTGGCCAGCATTGCCTTTGCCTGTGCTGTCATGGTGAGCGGCGCGCTGGATGGCACCATGCCTTTTGTCACCTTGATCATTGACCTGGTTGCGTGCCTTGTGATGATTCAATTTCTGCTCTGGTTGCGTCGTGGCAGGGTGGCTTGGGCGCGTCTTGGGCTGGTTATTTTTGGTCTGGTGTACCTCACTGCGGCGACCGCCAGTTTGGGAAGCATTTGCAGACCTACTGCGGCCATCTTTACTTTCTGGGTGCTGATGGTGGGGGTGCTGTTTGATCTGCGCGGCATTGTGCTGGGAACGGTGGGTGCCTCGTTGGCCATTCTGGGGCTGATCGTGGCCGAAAACGCCCATTGGCTGGTTTCACCTTCTCAGGGTTCAAGTGTGTCGGATTGGGTGACTTACACCGCCTTGTTCGCGTTTACCAGTGGTTTAACTTATTACATCAATCAGGGGACGAAAAGAGCACTGATGCTTGCCCAGACGGAAGTCGTTCAACGCCAACAGACAGAAATTCAGCTCTACGCAACACAAAACAAGCTGCAAGGCATCATCAACGGCTTGCCTGACCTGTTGTTGGAAGTGAGCCTGGATGGGGTGATTCACGACTACCGGTCGCCATGCGCCGACCTGTTAGCCACCACACCAGAGGCCTTTCTGGGTAAGAATCTCTTTGAGTTCTTGCCAAGGGAAGCAGCACAACGGGTGATCGACGCCATCCAAGAAGCAGCACGCAGTGGCCTGTCCAGTGGTACCACTTTCGCGCTGGAGCAGCCAGACGGCACGCGTTGGTTTGAACTGTCGGTCTCAGCCAAGCCGGGTTGCGACGAGCAGGATCAGCGTTTCATCTGCCTCTCGCGTGATACGACCATGCGTCGGCGGGCCCAAAATGCGCTGCTGGTGAGCGAGACGCGCCACCGGGTGTTGGCAGACAACGCCCGTGACATCGTCTGGAGCACGTCTGGCAGCGGATTGCTATCCTATGTCAGTCCCGCGGTCGAGACGGTGTTGGGCTTTACCCCCGATGAAGTCAGGCAGCAGACCATGGAAGTGATGTTTGCGCCCACATCTTTTGCTGTCTGGCTGGCCTACATACAGCAATTAAAAGCTGACTGCAGTGCGGGCAATCCGCCTGAGAGTTTTCGGCAAGAGATTTTATGTCGGTGCAAAGATGGATCCACCGTTTGGACCGATGTCATGGCCCATCCGATGTTCAACGACGAAGGTCTGGTAGAGATTGTCGGTGTGTCGCGTGACATCTCGGAGCACAAACGGCTAATGCAAGAGTTGGAGCAGGCACATGATGTTGCCCAGGCTGCGAAACAGGCCTTGCAAAGCGCCAATGAAGAGTTGTCCAAGATCGCCATCACCGACCCGCTGACCGGCGTTTACAACCGGCGGCATTTCATCAAGGTAGCCGATACCCAAAGAGCGCAGGTACAGCGCTACCTGTCAACGGTGTCGATGTTGATATTTGACATCGATCACTTCAAGTCGATCAATGACAACTATGGTCACCCAACCGGAGACCGTGTTCTGATCGAAATCACCCAATTGGTGTCATCTGCGCTCAGGCAAGGGGATGTTCTGGCGCGCTGGGGTGGGGAAGAGTTTGTGGTGATCATGCCGCAATGTGACGCACTGGAGGCCATGCAACTGGCTGAAAAACTTCGCGCACTGATTGCAGCGCATCCGTTTGCAGAGGTTCGTACCGTGACGGTCAGTCTGGGTGTAGCCGAGTTCAAGCCCTGCGAATCGCTCGATGAATGGTTCAAGCGGGTTGACCTAGCGCTGTATGCTGCCAAGTCGAGTGGGCGTAACATGGCACGCTTGGCTGCTTAGGATGGGTGCGTTTCAACGACACCAAACAAAACTCATCT
>CAIYWD010000092.1 GCA_903929815.1 uncultured beta proteobacterium | reverse complement strand
TGTGCTGACTTCTTCGCTTGAAAGACTGATTTCTTGCATCTGCAACTCCTTCGTTTTAAGAGGTGCAATTCTGCCAGGAAGCTGCGAAGAGTCGTAAATTGATCTCAAAAAAACCGGTCAAACTCACCCGCGCAAAGAATAGCTTGAACTTTCAGGTCAACCTACGTGGCTTGACGCATGATGTGTTGGACTGGACACAACATTCGTCTAATTTATCAACCCTTGGTATATTCTTGCAGGATCAATTGTTATCGGCAGTCCATGCGACTGGCCTGGCAATTCTCACCGATCGTGATAGGGTTCATTTTGGACAAACACCGCCCGACAACGCTTTGTCTGATCTGCAATATTGGCTGCCATCCAGCCATTTGGCACGGTCCACTTTTTCCACCCACGCCTTGGCGACAGAATACCCCGATGTTGCTGCCTACTGCAACAACGCAGCCGGATTATTAGTCATCCCCCTAGATGAAACCGGCACGCAAGTCGCCCTCTGGTTTCGTACCGAGGTAGTTCGTTCCATCGAATGGGCTGGCATAGATCATAAAACGCTGATTGATGATGACTTAGGTCCCAGGCTTGAGCCGCGCAGTTCATTTGCGCGTTGGGTGCAAACCCGACGTGGCGAATCTGAACCCTGGACTGCTCTGCAAGTTGATGCCGCACATACCTTGTCCATGACTCTGAGCTGGATTCTTGCACGTCAGAGATTGCGTCAAAGTGAGTTGCGCTACCGTTCACTGATTGATTGGTCACCTGATGCCATTGTTGTTCATCAGCAAGGGAACATTGTTTACGTCAATCCTGCAGCCGTCAAAATGTTTGGCGCTACCTCAGAGCGAGAGTTGTTGGGGTCACCAGTAGTGGATCACGTTCATCCAGACCATCGAAACACTGTTTTTGCGCGTTTGCAGCGCAATCAAACCGACAACATAGATACACCGCTTCTAGATGAAAAATTCATCAAACTGAATGGTTCAACAATGGATGTGGAACTGAAAAGCATGTCCATCACTTTTGATGCTGAACCCGCCTGTCAGTTAGCCATGCGCGACGTGACAGAGCGAAAAATCATTGAAGACCAATTGCGGGTCAGCGCTCATGCGCTGAAATCGATTTCACAAGGTGTACTCATCACCAGTGTTGACAAACGCATTGTGTCGGTCAATGATGCCTTTATGAGAATTACCGGCTACAGCAGAGCTGAAGTCATGGGATGTGATCGTGATGTGTTGTTAGGGCCACTGACAGACACCAACACGGTAGAGGCGATGAATCTGGCACTGTTGCAAGAAACTGTTTTCCATGGGGAAATTCTTAATTACTGCAAAGATGGCCGTCCCTTTTGGAATGAATCAACCATTTCTCCGTTGCGCAATCAAATGGGGCAGCTCACCCATTTTGTGAGCATTGTTCGCGACATTACCCTGCGCAAAATCACGGAAAAAAAGATCAAACTGGCAGCGAGTGTGTTTACCCATGCACGAGAAGGTATCTTTATTGCCGAAGCGGACAGCACCATCATTGATGTCAACGACACCTTTACCCACATCACCGGCTATGCCCGCGAAGAAGTTTTGGGCAAGAAACCCAACTTGTTGCAGTCAGGCCGTCATACTTCCGAGTTTTATGCGGCGATGTGGCGCGACCTGAATAAAAAAGGCCATTGGCAAGGTGAGATATGGAACAAAAAAAAGAATGGTGTCATTTACCCTGAAATTCTCAGCATCAGTGCGGTACTGGATGCCGATGGGGTCATACAACATTATGTGGGTTTATTCACAGACATCTCAGTCATCAAAGGACATGAAAGCCAGCTTGAAAAGATGGCTCATTTCGATCCCTTGACGGGTTTGCCCAATCGGGCGTTGCTTGGTGACCGACTTCGCCAAGCGATGGTTTTGGCACAACGTCGAGCACAACAATTGGCTGTGGTCACTCTTGATCTTGACGGATTCAAAAGCATCAATGATGCGTATGGACACGAAGTGGGCGACCATTTATTGGTGATTGTGGCCAACCGAATCATGCAGTCTTTGCGTGATGGTGACACACTGGCTCGTCTGGGTGGCGATGAATTTGTTGCTATTTTCAATAATTTGCCAGACTTGTCGGCCTGTGAATCCATGCTGAATCGATTGCTGTTGGCCGCTGCAGAGCCAGTACAGGTGGGTGAGCATCTGTTACAAGTGTCTGCCAGTCTGGGGGTTGCATTTTTTCCTCAATCGCAAACGGTGGATGCAGATGTGTTGATTCGCCAGGCCAATCAGGTCATGTACCAGGCCAAGCAGGCCGGCAAAAACCTGTACCGTATTTTTGATGCAGACTATGACCGCAGTGTACGTAACCACCACGAGAGCATCAAACGCCTGACTCAAGCACTTCAAAATGAAGAATTTGTGTTGTATTACCAGCCCAAGGTCAATATGCGTAGCGGTTGTGTCATTGGCGCAGAAGCACTGATTCGTTGGCAACATCCAGAGAAGGGTCTGTTGCCACCTGCTGCTTTTTTACCGGAAATGGAAGATAACCCTTTGGCGATTCAAGTGGGGGAATGGGTTATCAACACTGCGCTTACGCAAATTGAACAATGGCAAGCACAAGGGTTGCAGTTGGCAGTGAGCGTTAATGTGGGGGTGATGCAGTTGCAGCAGGCTGATTTTGTGGATCGTTTGCGTGCCCTGTTAACGGCGCACCCAAAAGTCAAGCCTTCAAGCCTTGAGATGGAAGTGCTTGAGACCAGCGCACTTGAAGATGTTATACGGGTAACCCACGTCATCAAAATGTGCCAAAGCATGGGGGTTAAGTTTGCACTGGATGACTTTGGCACCGGTTATTCGTCACTCACCTATTTGAAGCGGTTGCCGGTGTCCATGCTCAAAATTGATCAAAGTTTTGTTCGAGGCATGCTCGATGACTCGGATGACTTGTCCATTCTGGAGGGTATTTTGGGGATGGCGCAGGCATTTCGCCGTGACGTGATTGCAGAGGGCGTTGAGACCGTAGCGCATGGCGCCATGTTGTTGCAATTGGGATGTGACTTGGCGCAGGGTTATGGCATAGCCCGTCCCATGCCCGCTGACAAGCTGCAAGACTGGGTGCTGAACTGGCGGGTTGATTCATCGTGGTGCAATTTACAGGTACTCAGTCGATCCGATTTGCCGTTGCTGTACGCAGCAGCCGATCACCGTGCCTGGGTGTTATTACTTGAAAAATACCTTCGGGACAATTCGTCAGAGCTGCCTTTGCTGAACCCTTTTGAGTGTCGGTTTGGTCGCTGGCTGGAGGGCGAAGGCCGTCCCCAACATGCTCACAAACTTTCTTTTGTTCTCGTTGTCCACCTACACCAAAAAGTACATGCTCTGGGTTCAGCCATCTGTTTTCACCACGACAAGGGACAACGCTCCCAGGCCCAAGCCTTGATGCCGGAAATCTACAAACTGCGCGATGCCCTGCTAGTAGAACTGATGACGTTGGTGCGGCAATAAGGATAAGCTGGTAATAATAAGTTTTATACCTACTTTTGCATCGTAAGTAGTTGATTTGCAATAGAACTGATACTATTTATACGTATCTAATTTATTGCCACCTGCTGATGGTCAATAATAAGTTGTGCATTTGGCTCGGCAGATTTTGGCGTACTGCGTCGTTACAAATCGCTGATGTGGCTGGGCCACACTGTGCGATCTGCGCTTGGTATTGCATTCCAACTCTGACGGCCAAAAGCAGAACTTATTTTGACGGGTGCGTTTCAAAGTGATGTGGTGCAATACAAAAACCAAATCCCCCCTAACCCCCCTTTTTCAAAGGGGGGACAAATACAGCGCTTTGCCCAAATAGGCTA
>CAIYWD010000091.1 GCA_903929815.1 uncultured beta proteobacterium | reverse complement strand
TGTGGCCATGCCACATAAGCGATTTGTAACGACGCAGTGCACCCAAATCTGACGAGCCAAATGGGGAACTTATTACTGACCACATCCTAAGGTCAGCCTTCCTGATCCGCACTGGGCAAGAAGCTGAATGATTGGAATCAGGCATGGCACTCGTGGAAGCGGCATCTTGCCGCTTTGCCAGCGTCAGCGGCTGGTAGCCGCTGCTACATGACCACCAGCAGTGCCATTGTGCAATCTGAAGAACTTGCTTTTAGTCAGTCTGGATTCCCGCCTTCGCGGGAATGACGGTGGCGGGGTCTAAACGGTTACCCACCGAGCATCACCATCAACACGTTTGAGCGTTGAACGTCGTACATGCGCCATCCTGGGCCAAAAAATTCGCGCATTTCAAAGACACCTTCACCTACGGGGCAACATCTTCCAACAATCCTCGTTGAACCTTAACCGTTTGCTGAGACGGATGCGTGTCATGGAGTCCTTGATGCCATCTGGCCAGTGGGTAAATTCTGGAAGGAGTTTGACTTTGAACATGGTGATAATTGTCATCACTTGTTTACATTGTGGCCTGCATCATCATTTTGCCGATACACCATCAACCCACAAACCACTCTGTTTTTAATAGCGCACTATGCAGGCCTGACAAGCGCTAGAGCCTGTTTTTATGCTTAAAGAATCTGAACATTCCCGCTACGTCGGCATCCATCACGGCGAGGGTTTCGACAGACCTCATTGGTTTAGGCTGAGGCTTTGCGATGAATGTCGGGATGAATGTGACCAAAAATGTCAGGACAGGCCTGGTGACTGGCAAAAAATGTCAGACGTTGGAGAAAAATGGATGCAATAGGGCAGTGGAAGTTGCCAAAGAGGGCGTTATGATGCTTGGCACGAATGCTGCTGATAGTTCAGTGGTCTCGTTGTTTTTTCTTTTCACTTTTCTCTAAGGAGTTTTTCATGAAACGTACTATGCAAAAGGGTTTTACCCTGATTGAATTGATGATCGTCGTGGCGATCATTGGTATTTTGGCTGCAGTGGCTTTACCGGCTTATCAGGATTACACGGTAAAGGCTAAAGTGTCCGAAGTCATTTTAGCTGCGTCGTCTTGCCGCACCACCATGACCGAAACCATTCAATCCTTGCCAACAGGCACAGCGGTTCTTGCAAATGCTTGGGGATGTGAAGTTGCTGCAGGTTCTGGTACAAAGTATGTTGCATCGGTTGTGACTGCTGCCTCGAATCCTGGAGTAACTGGTGGTGCCCTGATCACCGTCACATCAACAGGCTTAGGAACTGGTATAGATGGAACGGTGAAAATGGCACCGTGTAACGCAGCCGTCGGCACATTTACATTGTGCCTGCAACCGGCTTTAGGTACTGCTGTTAATTCTTGGGTTTGTGGCCCGGGTACTATGCCTTCCAAATACCTGCCAGGTTCATGCAGAATTCCTGCGTAGTGATCATGGTTTGACCTAAAAAGCGGCTTAGGCCGCTTTATTTTTTGAAGGTCGCATCGTGACACCCCAACCCAACGAATGTCAAGCTGAACTGACAGTGCTAATGCCCTGTCTGAACGAAGCGCAGACCCTAGCCATCTGCATTCAAAAGGCAAGACGTTTTTTGGCTGAGTCGGGTGTGGTCGGCGAAATTCTGATTGCTGACAATGGCTCCACCGACGGTTCCCCGCAGATTGCGCTGAACGTAGGTGCCCGTGTCGTCCATGTCCCCCAGCGTGGCTACGGTGCAGCACTGATTGCCGGCATCGCACAGGCTCATGGTCGTTATGTGGTGATGGGTGACGCTGATGACAGTTATGATTTTTCAGATTTATCGGGGTTTCTGTGCCAATTGCGCGCCGGGGTTGAACTGGTCATGGGCAACCGCTTTCAGGGCGGCATTGCGCCGGGTGCCATGCCTGCCCTGCACCGTTACCTGGGCAACCCCCTACTGAGCTGGCTGGGACGGACTTTCTTTCAGGTTCGTATTGGGGATTTCCACTGCGGGCTGCGTGGGTTTTCTCGCGAGGCGATAGTGCGATTGGGTTTGGTCAGCCCAGGCATGGAGTTCGCCACGGAAATGGTGGCCAAAGCCGCGCTGGCGGGTTACACCATAGGCGAAGTGCCCACCCAACTCAAGCCCGATGGTCGCAACAGACCTCCCCACCTGCGCACATGGCGCGATGGCTGGCGCCATTTGATGTTCATGCTGTTGTTCACGCCGCGTTGGCTTTTTTTGTTTCCGGGCCTCGCCATGATTCTGGTGGGTTTGTCCGGCTTTGCCTGGCTGGCGCGTGGCCCTATCGTCTTGGGTCACGTTGGGCTTGACGTACATTCGCTGCTGTACTTTAGCGCGGCTTTGATCATTGGGTTTCAGCTCACTCAGTTTGCTTTGTTGGTCAAATGGATAGGCGTGGTGGCAGGCATCGTCAAGGAGCCTGCGTGGGTCACCCGTGCCAAGCGCTTCGGCAACGTCGAGGTCGGGTTGATCGGCGGTTTGCTGCTGTTTTTGGCGGGCCTGGCGTGGTCGGTTAGTCTGGTGAGCGAATGGCAGCAGGCGGGCTACAACGAACTTCAACCCCAAAAGATGATGCGCTCTGTGATTCCCGCAGTCACCATGCTGATCATCGGACTACAGGCTGCCGCCGGTTCCCTGTTGGGCGGGGCGCTGCAACTGGCCTGGAAAACATCAGGGCGCTTATGATGGACAACACGGCATCTGCGCGTCGTCGCCAAGCCGCCCATTGGCTGATGGCGTGGGAGTTTCCCCTCATCCTGTTTGTGATATGGCTGGTGTTTATATCCATCCCGCTTTATCTGGGGGGGATTGGCCTGGGTTGGGATGCCATGAACCACCAGATTTACTTGGGTTGGGTTGCCGACCATTCGCGTTTTGACCACGACTACATGGGGGCTTCATTGCAGTCGTACCAGTTCCCCTACCTTTACTGGCCGGCCTATCGGCTCGCTATCGCTGGATTTGATGGCATCACCGCAGGCGTTGTGCTCTCCACCCTTCATCTGCTTGCCGTTCCCCCCGTCTGGATGGTGGCCAAAGCACTCATTTCTGGCCAGGATGTTCACAGCGCAGCCCTGAGAGTTGCAGCGGTTATTTTGGCTTTCATGAGCGCTGTGCCTCTGAAAACCCTGGAAGCAACCAACAATGACCTGCTGGCGGCTGTGCCCCTGTTGTGGGCCATTGCCATTGCGTTCAGAGCCATCACGGATGGGCGCCCTGTGCCGAAGAGGGTTGTGCCCGCCCTGTTGTCAGGCCTGATAGGCGGCGTGGCGGTAGCGTGCAAGCTCAGCAATGGCCCGCTGGTGGTACTGCTGCCTTTTCTGTTCCTGTTTTGCCAGGGTGCGCCACTGGCACGTTTGAAGTGGACGACCATCCATGCGATCGCCATTGGAGCGGGTTTTGTTGTGACGTATGGTTACTGGGGCTATCAGTTGTGGCTTCAGTTTGGCAACCCTCTTTTTCCGTTTTACGATGGCTATTTTGAACCCGTGCGCCACATGTTGGGGTGGCAACCATGATCATTCGGTTTATGGCAGACACCTGGCGCGATGCCGTGATGCGTCCTTTGGCCATGGCTGCACCCAATAGCTGGGTTTATACGGAAATTTTTGCACCCGACTTCAGATTTGTCTTTGCGCTGGGCCTGGCTGTGGCTGCGCTGATTGCCATGAGCATCTACAAGCGCCCGAACGCAGACCGGTGGCCTGTCTTGATTCTTTTGGGGCTGACTTTTCTGTCATTTGTGCCCTGGATGGCAACTTCCGGCAATGGCCGTTACTTTATGCCCTACCTTGTTCTTGTAGGGCCTTTGTGTATCGGACTGGTGAACATTCTGTCGTGTACCAAAGGCATGAAAGCATCCATCGTGCTGCTGGTGTTGGGCATGCAGGGGTTTGCGCTCTTTCAAAACAACCCTTGGAAACCTTTCAATTCCTGGGGAGGAACGCCCTGGCTGGACGCGCCCTATTTTTCAATTGACGTGGATCCAAAAGCGATTGACCCCAACACAACGTACATCACAGTGACCAAGTTGTCGATGTCGCTACTGGCACCCCAGTTTCCGGCAGCGTCGCGTTGGGTGAACCTGTCTGTGTTTGAGGGTTCAGATGTGTCCAAGCCGTCCCGAATTTACGACCCAGTCGTCAAAATTCTTGGTGTATCCACATCCTTGAAACTGTTTCAACGCAGCAAACCTCAATGGATGCAAGTGGGCACTGACCAACCCAATCAGATCGCACTCAACGCATTCAACAAAGACCTTCAGCCGCATCGCCTTGCCATCAAGGTGCCAACAGACTGCAAACTGCTGGCCTCCAAAAGTCAAGGCTTTAGCGTCTTACAGGTCACCAGTGACAACGCAGATGAAGCAAGTCGCCATACGCCAGGCTTCTGGATTTGCGCTTTGGAATACCCAGTGGCCACGGCGCTAAAAGCTCAATTGACCGAGGGTAGTATGAAAGCAGCCCAGGTGTTTGAAAAGATGGAATCGCTGTGCCCCAGGTTTTTCCCCCCGGGGCAGACCATGGTGGACACGCACCCTTCAGGATATTCCCGTGCCTACCCCGGCAGTGATACTTCACTGATCCTGAAGCAGGATGGCGATCTCTATGTTAAAAACGAACTCGCACTTGATCCAGAAAAAATTGGCCAGGCGGATGAGGTGTTAAACAAACGACAAAGCATGGATTGCACCAAGTTCAGGGGACGGTCTGGGTTGCCTTGGGAGAGGGAGATATGAATCAAATACCAATGGCAGAAAGTTTATGTCTGTAGTGCATTTGTTTGACAGGGTTTTTTGTTTCGTCGTAAGAATTGTGTTCCAAGGGCAAAAGTTTTATTGCCCTCTGTGCAATCGTGGCTATTCGGTATTTTTTCAAATGGGAAATCCACCCAGACGAAACGCAAGGTGTCCGGGTTGTGGTTCCTTGGAGCGTCACAGACTGCTGTGGACTGGCATGGAGCATTTGTACAAAAAAGGTATCCTCAAAAAAGGGGGGCGACTTTTGCATTTGGCACCCGAACCCAGTATTGCAAGGCGGTTACGGGAAGTGTACGAATGCATTACGGCTGATAGGGCACCCATGAACGTCCAGGTACAAACCGATGTTACGAAGTTGTGTTTTGCTGATGCATGTTTTGATGTTGTGATTTGCAATCATGTACTGGAACATGTACCTGACGATAGAAAAGCGCTGTCTGAAATCTACCGCGTACTCAAGCCGGGGGGCTGGGCAAGTTTGCAAGTACCACTTGTGGGAGAGCATACGCAGGAAGACCTTTCCATCGTCGATCCTGTGATACGGGCACGGCTTTATGGACAGATCGATCATGTACGGCAGTATGGTTACGACTTTATGAAGCGTATCAACGCCGCAGGATTTGATGCCATATTTCTGAAGAAAAACAGCTTTCTTATACCGTCTGAACTGGATAGGCTCTCTGTTCAATGCGAAGATGTGGTCATTTTGGGTCTGAAGACACGTTAGATTTGATTGCGCGAGCTTAACCATGTTACACAATCTTATCAATCGTCGAGACTTCTATGACCTGTTTCATATAACGCCAGCAGTGTTGGCTAGCTTTGCATCGAAACTGAAACTCAGCGAGCATCAGCGCATTAAGTCTGCTTGGGAGCATGTCAATGCGCCGCCTACAAACTGGTGGGATATTCCGTTGGTCAGGGCACGGTGGAATTGTCTTATCACAGGAACTTCTGAAACAGGCTATCACCAATACATTTCACAGAAATGGCCAGATCACAGACGTGACTTGTTGGCCTTGTCGCTGGGTTGTGGAACGGGTCACAATGAACTCACCTGGGCGAGCCTAAAAAGGTTTAGCCGCATCGATGCGTACGATTTTTCTACTCAAAGAATTCAAGCAGCGGTTGACGCTGCTCTGAAGGGTGGCTACAGCCAATTGATTCGCTATGCGGTTGGCGATGTTTTCAGCATCGAAATAACGGAAAATAGGTACGATGTGATCATGGTTGAGCAGTCGCTTCATCATTTTTCACCGTTGGATGAACTTTTGTCCAGAATTTCAGCATGGCTTAAAAAAGATGGCTACTTTGTTGTCAATGAATATGTTGGACCCCATCGCTTTCAGTGGACAAAACGACAAATGGAGGCAGCAAATGGCCTTTTGTCACTTTTACCTGTGAAATATAAAACCTTGTGGAATAGTAACACCGTAAAGAAAAGTGTGATGAGACCAAGCCATTTACGCATGATTTTGAGCGACCCCTCAGAAGCCATTGAGTCTGATCAGATTGTTCCTCTGCTTCGATCCAAGTTTGACATCATTGAATTCAAGGGTTATGGGGGTAGCATTTTGCATTTATTATTTAATGGAATAGCTCATCATTTTTTGCAGAATGATGCAGAAACCCATCTCTATTTGGACATTATTTTTCAGGTTGAAGATATGCTTTTGCAGAGCCACGATATTCAACATGACTTTATTATTGCCGTGTGCAAAAAGCGGTAGATTCAGTCATAACCAACAGAGTTGCATCAAAAGTGAACCCCGTTCGTTCAAAAGAAAATTTTCTTGTTTTTGGATCACCACTCATCGAAGAAGACGAAATTCAGGAGGTGGTCTCTTGCTTGCGCAGTGCATGGATAGGGACAGGGCCACGCGTTGCGCACTTTGAAGCAGATTTTGCCGCCTATAAAGGCGTAGAGGCCGCCGTTGCAGTGAACTCTTGTTCTGCTGCGCTCCACCTCAGCCTTCTGGCCTCAGGACTGGGACGTGGGGATGAAGTTATCACGACACCCATGACATTTTGCGCGACAGTCAATGCCATTCATCATGCGGGTGCGATTCCAGTTTTGGCTGACGTTGATCCTCTGACAATGAACATTGACCCTGCTGAAATTGAACGTCGAATAACAAAACGAACACGCGCTATTTTGCCGGTTCACTTTGCTGGAAGACCCTGCAATATGGATGCCATCATGGACATTGCGGGCAGGCATCATCTGATGGTCATTGAAGACTGCGCCCATGCCATTGAATCTGAATACAAAGGACAAAAAATCGGTACCTTTGGCGATTTTGCCTGCTTTAGCTTTTACTCTACCAAGAACGTAGTGACGGGCGAAGGTGGCATGATTTTGGCCAAGCGAGAAGGAGATATTGATCGCTTAAAGGTGTTGGCGCTGCACGGCATGAATAAAGATGCATGGAGACGTTTTGGAGACGAGGGATTCAAACATTACCATATTGTTGAGTGTGGATTCAAGTACAACATGATGGACATCCAGGCCGCCATGGGCATTCATCAGCTCAGGCGGGTTGGGACTTGCTGGGACAAGCGTGCCGCCATCTGGCAGCACTACATGGATGCACTCTCCGATTTGCCCATCGGACTGCCAGCACCCGTTGAAGAAAATACGCGTCATGCCTATCACCTGTTTACTGTTATGGTGGATGAGCACTGTGCCGGTGTGTCGCGCGATGAGTTTCTTGATCGGATGACTGCTGAAGGAATTGGTGTTGGCGTGCATTATGTAAGTTTGCCGGAGCATCCTTTTTATCAGCGAACCTTTGGATGGAATCCAAAAGACTTTCCGAATGCAGCCAAGATTGGTCGTCAAACGGTCAGTATTCCGATTTCACCAAAATTAAATAAGCAAGATATAAATGATATTATCAATGCAGTAAAAAAATCATCAAAAAAACAATAATGGCGCAACTTAAAAATGCGTTAGCGTTCGAATATAATACACTAAAATCAAATTATTGCACTGCATTTTGATCGGCAAAACAAGTGAAGTTCATTAATTTTCCGTTGACCGGATGTTTTCTTGGTTCGCTACTATTTGATTTGATATTTATATTTTTGATTCACCCACCCATGCTAGGCTTGGTCGAATATCAGATGCATATTACTCAGGAATACCTTTTGTATATTTTATTTCAGTTTAAAACTTTAGATGGATTTAAATTATTGATGCAGTAGTTGACAAAAAATCATAAATAATGTAAAATTAACTTTCAATCGTTATCGCCTAAGCACAGGTCTAACGGCTTATAGACAAAGGTGTACATCATGAACACGGATTGGCTTGAAGATGGCAGAAAGATA
>CAIYWD010000090.1 GCA_903929815.1 uncultured beta proteobacterium | reverse complement strand
GTTGAATGACCATGTTGTCACGGTGAACCATTTCAGGTTCAGCCATGTAGCCCAGAATAGACTCAAACGCTGCTGAGGGTTTGCGGCAAATCAGGCGGGCCTCGGCACTGGCGTAGTTGGTCAGACCGCGCGCTACCTCTTGCCCGGCTTGATCACGAATGGCAATCACGTCCCCGCGTGAAAAATCACCTTCGACCGCCGTCATGCCAATGGGCAGCAAACTCGTTCCTGCTTGCTGTAATTTTTGCACTGCACCGGCATCGATCGTGACAGAACCGCGCATTTGAAGATGGTCGGCAATCCATTGTTTGCGTGCCTGCGTTTTGGGGGTGGAGGCCACTAGCAACGTGCCGATGGATTCACCCTGGCACAAGCGCAGCAGGGCATTGGGTTCACGCCCCCAGGCAATGACGGTGGATGCACCTGAACCGGCAGCACGTTTGGCGGCCAGTATTTTGGTGATCATGCCGCCGCGCCCCAGATGCGAACCCGCGCCACCGGCCATCGCTTCAAGTGCGGTATCACCGGCCTTTGCAACTTGCACCCATTGAGCTGAAGGGTCTTTGCGCGGGTCTGCGGTAAAAAGCCCTTTTTGATCGGTCAAAATGATCAGGGCATCGGCCTCTAGCAGGTTGGCCACCAAAGCGCCGAGGGTATCGTTGTCGCCAAACTTGATTTCGTCATTGACCACGGTGTCGTTTTCATTGATGACGGGGACGACACTGAGTTTGAGCAAGGTCAACAAAGTAGAACGCGCATTCAGATAACGTTCCCGATCCGCTAGGTCAGCGTGGGTGAGCAGCACCTGTGCGCTGCCTAGGCCGTTTTCACGCAGTTTGGTTTCATACATTTGCACCAAACCCATTTGCCCCACGGCTGCCGCCGCCTGAAGCTCGTGAATTTCGTGCGGGCGAGTGCTCCAACCCAGGCGCTTCATGCCCTCGGCAATAGCGCCACTAGAGACCATGATGATTTCGCGTCCCTGATGCACCAACAGCGCTATTTGGCGACACCATTCACCAATAGCCCCTTCATCCAAGCCACGCCCTTCATTGGTGACCAAACTAGAGCCAACCTTGACCACCACGCGGTGGGCATGGCGCAAAACGTCAAAATTTTTTGGCACGTTCAAAACAGATGCAAACTGATCCAATACGCCACTGCCGCAACAAAAGCACTGGCCGGAATGGTCAAAATCCATGCCCAGATGATATTGCCGGCCACGCCCCAGCGCACGGCACTGGCACGTTGGGTAGAGCCGACACCCACAATAGCACCCGTGATGGTGTGCGTGGTAGAAACCGGAACACCTAAGGCAGTTGCCACAAACAGTGTGATGGCACCTCCCGTTTCAGCACAACACCCTCCCACAGGTTTGAGTTTGGTGATTTTTTGCCCCATGGTTTTGACAATGCGCCACCCCCCCAGCATGGTGCCCAAACCAATGGCGGAATAACAGACCAAAACGACCCAGTCGGGCGGTGAACTCTCGGCCGAATGGGCGTAACCTGTGGCAATCAAGAGCATCCAGATGATGCCGATGGTTTTTTGTGCGTCATTTCCGCCGTGCCCCAGGCTATACGCACCGGCTGAAACCAACTGCAAGCGACGAAACCATTTGTCAATCTTCAAAGGACGAAACCCGCGAAAGACCCATGAGACCAGCACCATCATCAGCGACCCCAGCAAAAAACCCAGCAAAGGTGACACAAAAATAAACACAATGGTTTTGAGAATGCCCGACATCATCAACGAGGCCACCCCTGATTTGGCAATGGCAGCACCTGCAATGCCACCAATCAGGGCGTGTGAAGAACTGCTGGGAATGCCGTAATACCACGTCATGAAGTTCCAGAAAATGGCCCCCATCAGCGCACCAAAAACCACGTGCGTATCCACTACGCCAGGTAAAACAATCCCTTTTCCCACGGTTGCAGCCACACTCAAATGAAAAACAAAAATGGCGACGACATTAAAAAATGCAGCAAAAATAACCGCCTGACCTGGTTTCAGAACGCCGGTTGAGACCACGGTGGCAATGGAATTGGCAGCATCGTGAAAGCCGTTCATAAAGTCGAACACCACAGCCATCAGTACCAAAATAACGACCACCCACAAAGCAGCTTGTACAGTTTGCATGGCAACTACCCTGCTGATCAGGAGTTTTCGAGGATGATGCCCTCGATCAAATTAGCGACATCTTCGCAACGGTCGGTGATGGTTTCGAGCAGTTCGTAAATGGCCTTGAGCTTGATCACCTCACGCACATCTGGCTCTTCACGAAACAACTTGCTCATGGCCATTCGCATCACACGGTCGGCATCGCTTTCAAGTTTGTCAATTTCATCGCAGGTTTTCAGGGCTGCATCCGCCGTCGATGCTTCGGCTATTTTGTTGAGCAATTTGACGGCATCACGCAAACGTTCGCAGCATTTCAGACTCAAATCGGTCAGTCGTGCAATTTCATCAGTCATGTGACGCACATCGTACAAAGCCATGGTTTCAGCAGAATCCTGAATCAAATCAACAACATCATCCATTGTATTGATCAGGCTGTGAATTTGCTCGCGGTCAATGGGGGTGATGAAAGTTTTGTGAATGGCCTTGTTGACCTCGTGGGTCACACGGTCAGCAGCACCTTCGGCATGATTGACTTCACGGTGGTATTTTTCACGAAGTTCAAGATTGTTGTAATTGGCAACCAGGCTGGAAAAAGCCTGTGCAGCAGCCACAATGTAGTCGGCATGTTGGTCAAACAGGGAGAAAAAATTGGTATCGCGCGGTAACAGTTTGCCAAAAAACACAAAAAACTCCTTGATGGATAAGATGGGTTGGACACCCAAGCCGGTCGGTCAAGAGTTTAACCGTCAGGCCGGTGCCGATGTCCCTTATCCCTTATCCCTTATCCCTGACAGGATGGTTTGGATGGTTGCACCTGTCCAAACCATTTGCCTGCGGCACAATAGACGCATGAATACAGAGTCCATTCAGAATTTTGGTCTTGGCATCCACGGTGATCGCCCGACATCTTTGGCGTCGATGGATGCAACCATGCACCATCTCGATGCGCAACTGATTGAAAAATCAAGATTATTGCAAACAACGCTGAACAACATTGCGCAAGGCATTTTGGTGTTTGATGCTGAACAGCGTGTGATTTTGTTCAATGCAAAAGTGTGCGAATTGCTGGATTTGCCCGAGGCCTTTCTGGCTTCACAACCCACTTTGTCGGTGGTGATTCGTTTTCAACTGCAGCGCGGCGATTTTGGTGTGCAAGCCCAGGATGTCTCAAGCAACGCCCGCGCTTATATTCTTGCCGAAGGTGAAGGCGCACCACCGCTGCGTTTTTTGCGCACCACACCTGCCGGGAGAACGTTAGAGGTCAAGACCTCCCTGTTGGGATCAGGCGGCATGGTTCGCACAGTGGCCGATGTCACCCGTTATGTTCAGGCTGAGGCAGAACGTGTGCGCCTGCAGAAACTGCTCTCTGACACCCAAGCCATGGCGCGCGTGGGCGGCTGGGAACTGGACTATGCCAACGACCAGGTCACTTGGACGGAGGGTGTTTATCGTATTTTGGACATTGCGCCCGAAGCCTTTCGCCCCACCCTGGATTCGATGATTCAGTTTTTCACACCGCAAGCGCTGCAGCGTATCCGGACGGTTTGCGATGATGCAAGAAGCCAACCGGCCACCTTCGATCTGGAATTGGAGATGCTGACCGCCAAAGGAGACACCATCTGGGTACATTCCATTGGATCGACAGAGTGGCGACACAGGCTGCCCGTCAAACGTACCGCCATCGTGCAAGACATTACCCAGCGCAAACGCAGCGAGGCAGCATCGCGCGACAACGAAGCCCGTTGGCAATTGGCCATGGAAAGCACCGGAGACGGTCTGTGGGACCTGGATGTGCCAACGGGGCAAGAATATTTTTCACCCCATCTATTGGGTATGTATGGTTTTTCTGAACATGAGCTTGACCAGTGCATCAGTGCGCTCGACGAGAGAACACACCCCGACGATGTGCCCCAAATGAAGCGCGATCGCTTGGCGCACCTGGACGGTTTGTGCCCCAGCTACAAAAATGAACATCGGGTCAGGTGCAAGGATGGCAGTTGGAAATGGGTGCTGTCGCGCGGCATGGTCATCAGCCGCGATGCGAATGGCCTGCCGCTGCGAATGATTGGCACACACACTGACATCACCGATCGCAAGAATGCCGAAGCTCAAATTTGGCAACAGGCCAACTTTGACACACTCACAGGCCTGCCTAACCGGCGCATGTTGCGCGAACGACTGGAGCAAGAACTTAAAAAATGTCGGCGTGACGGGTTGAAACTGGCCGTTGTGTTCATGGACTTGGATCACTTCAAGGAAGTCAACGACACACTGGGGCATCATCAAGGTGACCAACTTCTGATTCAGGCGGCACAGCGCATTCAAAACTGCCTGCGCGAAGTCGATACGGTCGCACGCATGGGAGGCGATGAATTTACCTTGCTGATCACAGAGCTGCAAGACAGCCGTCATCTGGAAAATATTCTGTTGAAATTGTTGAAATCTTTAGCTGCGGCATTTCATCTGGAACAGCAGCAGGTGTATGTATCTGCCAGTATTGGCGTGACTATCTACCCCGACGACAGCGTAGAAATTGAAGACCTGCTCAAAAATGCGGATCAGGCACTGTATGTTGCCAAAGGTGCAGGGCGCAACCGTTTTAGTTATTTCACACCGGACCTGCAAGAGGCAGCACAGCATCGTGTGCGTTTGACCCAGGATTTGCGTCAGGCGCTGGCTGACCACCAGTTCAAAGTGGTTTATCAGCCCATTGTGGAACTCGCCACAGGCCACGTTCACAAGGCTGAGGCACTGGTTCGCTGGCAGCATCCCACACGCGGGTTGATCAACCCTGCTGATTTCATTCCGATTGCCGAATCCAGCGGTCTGATTGTTGATATTGGCGAGTGGGTGTTTCAGCAGGTTGCAGCTCAGGTGAAATCGTGGCGCACTGCGCTGCATCCTCAATTTCAAATCAGCGTCAATAAATCACCCGTGCAGTTTGAAAACCCCAACCCTTCGCATGGCCGATGGATTGACCAACTCAGAGTATCAGGATTGGACGGCGACAGCATTGCGGTTGAAATTACAGAAGGCTTGCTACTGTCCACCAGCGATGGTGTGATTCAACAAATGCTGGCATTTCGAGATGATGGCATTCAGGTGTCATTGGACGACTTTGGAACGGGTTATTCTTCGCTGTCGTACCTGCAAAAATTTGACATTGACTTCATCAAAATTGACCGGTCATTCGTCCACCAGTTGGTTGCAGGATCAACCGATTTGGCACTGTGCCAGGCCATCATCGCCATGGCCCATGCGCTGGGCATGAAGGTCATCGCCGAGGGGATTGAAACCGCTCAACAACTCACTTTGCTGCGCGCAGCAGGCTGCGACTACGGGCAAGGTTATTTGTTTTCAAAGCCCGTGCCAGCGGCTGATTTTGAACGTTGGATGGAGGCTTGATTGGCCATGATCGCCTGTCAAAAGTTATATGCCTTTTTGCCCTGTAGCCCACGCCCAGTATGCGTTAGTAGCTATTGAAATAGAAGCAAATCCATCTTACCGATGTCTCTATCGTATAACGTGTACGCTGGTGTTTCGGGTTTGCACAGAGTCTTGGAGATGATTCACCTTTTATCTGCCATCCACTGAAAAACGCTGCCATGCAATGCTGCTTCGTTGGTGCGTGTAGCTGACCCACAGGCTGTTATCGGCCCACGCCAGCGAGGGGTATGAAAATTCATTTGGGAGAAGGGTAACCTCTTCCAAATTCGCCTCTTCAGTGTCGTGGATTGAAACATCCGTGCCACTGCTCTGCGCCAGTGTTTGCATACGTTGCCAATGCTGGCCATCCACCGAGTAGCTTAAATCAAGCACATGGCGTGAATTCGGTGAACTATTATGGGCCAGCCACATCTGTCCGGGTGACAGCGCCAATGCTGCCACCGAGGCATCAGGATTGACTAAATTCAGGTCATGCCCATCGTCCCAGTGCTGGCCACCATCCTGAGTTTGAACCACGGCGATTTTGCCGTTGGTTTGTTGATTGCGTAAAAGCGCCAGCCAATGGGTGGCATTTTGGGCGATGATCGTGGGCTGCAACAAATAGGTGCGTGCAGACATTCGAGTCATGCCTTTGAACGCTCCGAGCGCATCAAAGCGCAGGGCTACCGGGTACTTCAACCCCAGCTCAAAATACACAGGCAGCACCATCCCGCCATCCTGAAGCGCCAAAGGAGCTGTGCGAACCAAAAAGCTGGTGTTCCACCACCATGACAGCGGCAACACACGAACCACATCAAAAGACAGTGCAGAGTTCGTTTGACGTTGAGACAATTGAACAATGCGGCTGGCCGCCCAGCCCCCCAGTCCGGTGGCCACTACAAACAAATGCACTTTGCCTGTGGCATCAAGCCAGGCCACGGGGTTACCTAGTCGGCGCACTGCAAAACCGAGTTGCCGACCCAAATCATGTCGATTGACCACCATTTGCGCTGGTTGCCACTGTTGCGTAGCGCGGTCAAAGCCTGAGGCTGCAATGCCCACATCGGGCGCACTTTCCTTGGTGCCTGCAAACCAGAATGCCAGCACAACATAGGGATGGCTCACGGGCATGGCCACCAGGCTACTGGCGTGTGCTGCGGGCGTGTGGGGTGGCATGGGAATTTGCCCCTGCCCCCTCAGACGTAACTTTTGCAAAAAACCAGGTGGAGATCGCAGGTCAGGCCACAGCGCTTGCGCCGGTGGATTGGGCGTACCACGGTGGGCAAAGTCCCAACCCATGACCACAACAAAAAAGCACATTCCCAACAAAAGACGCATGGAAAAAGTGTTTGGCAAGCCCATGGACATATGACCTAAATAATCCTAGATTCCTCAGTTGAACGCGCCCGAGTGGGCTACTGGCGGCGCGTTTGGGTAGGCGCGACGACGACGCAGGCTACTGTCTGCCAGGAGGAGCAACACCCCCAGACGCGTCGCCAGTAGCTCAATCGTAACCGTTTAGACCCCTGGCCCAGATGTCGTCATTCCCGCGAAGGCGGGAATCCAGTGTATTTTGGTCTTCATGGATACACAAAGTCAGTCTGGATT
>CAIYWD010000089.1 GCA_903929815.1 uncultured beta proteobacterium | reverse complement strand
GTTGTGATGTGATTGACTGAAAAACAAAACAAACCTATGGCATAATCACAGGCTTTCCTGAGAAGGAAATAGGGCGGTTAGCTCAGGGGTAGAGCACAGCATTCACACTGCTGGGGTCGGAGGTTCGAAACCTCCACCGCCCACCAAAGTCAGACATCTCTGCCTTTCTTCTAGAGGATGCGCAAAACTGAGATCACTGATGCTGGCTTCCCACTTAAGGCGGGACAGAGATTAAGTCAGCTCCCTGCGCTTGTTACGGCTAATCAGCCAAATGGGGGAGCTTCCCCTGCCAAGAAAACCACGTGAAAGAATCAAACGTAACCCATTGATATTGCATTTGTCCCGCCTTAAATGGGAAGCCCATACCCGTGAATCTCCCGACCGTCATTAGTTCACCCAACAACTCCTGGCTCAAAGGTTTACGTCGCCTGGTCACTGCTTCTACAGACTACCGTAAGCAAGGCCAATTTTGGGTAGAAGGCGATCATCTTGTTCTAGCGGCATTGCGGCGGGGAAAGCGGCCTTGCATTGGTATTTTTTCAGAGTCTTTTTGGCATTTAGCGCCCGTGGAATATGCGCAGGCAGCTATTAAAACAATAGTTCTTTCAGATGCTTTGTATGACACCATCAGCGCCCTGGAATCGCCTGCACGCTTGGGGTTTGTGTTTGATTTGCCTGCTGTGACACCGTTGCAACCTCGTGCCCCTACTGTTATTTTGGACCGTGTGCAAGATGCCGGCAATGTGGGGGCTATTTTGCGCAGTGCATCGGCTTTTGGTTTTCAGCAGGTGATCGCCATCAAGGGCACGGCCGCGTTGTGGTCACAGAAGGTTTTGCGTGCGGGTATGGGTGCGCATTGGGGATTGCAACTGATGGAAGGGGCAACCCTTGAAACCTTAACTTCATTGACTGTGCCCATCGTGATGACCAGTTCGCACCGTGGAAAGTATCTGCATCACATGCTACAAAATAAAGAGCTACCCATGCCCTGTGCATGGGCGATAGGGAATGAAGGGCAGGGCGTTGGCCGTGAATTGGCGGCGCTTGCAACTTTGCATGTTCGTATTGCACAGCCTGGAGGTGAAGAATCGCTCAATGTGGCTACGGCTGCGGCTATTTGTCTTCATGCCAGTGCAACAGCCCAACTCAGTTGAACGACTACAATCTGCCGCACTTTTGTACCCGCGCAAGCCTTGTTCCCCTGTTAGGAATTATATTTTTTTAGGCTATTTCAAAGGGTTACTTTTGAGCGCGTGGACTTGTCACTATCTTGGAGAACCCAGTGCTTTTGTCTCTTCAGGGAAATACCCCACCCGCCATTTTGGCGCTCGCAGACGGCACGGTCTTTGTTGGCAATTCCATTGGAGCAGGCAGCTCCACTGTTGGCGAGGTCGTGTTCAACACCGCCATGACGGGTTACCAGGAAATTCTGACCGACCCCAGCTATTGCCAGCAAATCGTTACGCTCACCTACCCCCACATTGGTAACTACGGTATCAATGCCGATGATGTTGAGGCTAACAACATTCACGCTGCAGGTCTCATCATCAAAGACTTGCCGATGCTGGCCTCCAACTTTCGATCTACCAGAAGTTTGAGTCAATACTTGGTGAACGAAGGCACTGTTGCCATTGCCAACATCGACACCCGTCAGCTCACGCGCCATCTGCGCACGCACGGCACACAAAATGGTTGCATCATGGCGCTGTCCATGGGTGAAGTGGTGACACAGGCAACCATTAGCCAGGCGCTTGCTTTGGCCAAGGCCGCACCTCACATGGCTGGGCTTGATCTGGCTCGTGTGGTGTCTGCCAAGTCGTCTTACCGCTGGACGCAAACCGAATGGACATTGGCAGATCAAGCAGGATATGGCGAGCAAACCCAACCGAGTTGTCATGTGGTGGCTTTTGACTTTGGGGTCAAGAAAAACATTTTGCGCATGTTGGCAGAGCGCGGATGCAACATCACAGTGGTTCCTGCGCAAACCTCAGCGATAAAAGTGCTTCAACATCAGCCCGATGGCATTTTTTTCAGCAATGGCCCTGGCGATCCCCAACCTTGCAGTTACGCCATTGCTGCTGCGGCAGAGTTGATGGCATCCAATCTTCCCACATTTGGTATATGTCTGGGCCATCAAATCATGGCGCTGGCATGTGGTGCCAAAACCTTCAAGATGAAGTTTGGTCACCACGGCGCTAACCATCCGGTGAAAAATCTGGACACCGGTCGCGTGTCCATCACCAGCCAAAACCACGGGTTTGCCGTTGATGAAAAAACCTTGCCACCCAACTTGCGCATCACGCATATCAGCCTGTTTGATGGAACCATCCAAGGGTTGGAGCGAACAGACAAAACGGCATTTTGCTTTCAAGGTCACCCCGAGGCCTCCCCGGGTCCGCATGATATTGGCTACTTGTTTGACCGGTTTGTCGCCAACATGACTTCACGCTAACTTTCATGGCATTCCAATCCACCCTAAGGATATGGTCAATAATAAGTTGTGCATTTGGCTCGTCAGATTTGGGCGCACTGCGTCGTTACAAATCGCTTATGTGGCTGGGCCACACCGCACGATTTGCGCCTAGCATTGCATCCCAACTCTGACGGCCAAATG
>CAIYWD010000088.1 GCA_903929815.1 uncultured beta proteobacterium | reverse complement strand
TGTAAAAATGTAAAAAAATCTGAAAAATAGAAACTGTTGAGACCCCACCAGCGTCATTCTCGCCTCCTCACCACCCCAAAACCCTTGTAGGAGCGGCGACAGCCGCGATTTTGTGCCTATGGCTGCCGCCGCTCCTACAGGGATATGGTTGACCATCAAAACGGCCTTTAACCCTTATGGGATAAGGATACATTGCTATAACTTTTTTGTTCTTTCACGTTAAGCGGTGACCACTTTACACATTTGGCCTGCGTCCGGATGACAATCCATCAGGAACGTCATCATTTCGGTAGCGTCTTTTGTCAGGTAAAACCTGACCATGTTTTCATTGAATGCCTGCGCCTTGGCTGCGGGAACGCTGATTGCATCCATGCCGGCTGACATCAGGATGCCATTCATCATAAAACGAGACGTGCGTTTGTTGCCATCGAAGAAAAATTGCTGCAAAGCACCGAAAAGAAAAAAAGCGGCTGCTTGTTCAAAGGGCTGCAAAACGCCGCTTTGAAGCGCTTGCAGTCCACTGGCAAAGACACGGTTTAATTCTGGGGCACCGGCCACGGTTGCCAGTGGCGTGTATCGCCCATGTTCACCCAGGCTGACATCCGGCGTGTAGTCTGTCTCTTGACCCTCACCCCTGAAGTGACCCCACTCCAACGCTTCATGACGCGCAACCATGCCATGTAAATCAATGAACGTCGCTTTGTCCATGGTGAATGTGCCGGCCCTCACCAGCGCCAAAAGGTGCTTGGAGCTTGCAGCCAGGTTAAGAACCTGTTCCTGGTCAGCAATTTTCCGTCCGCCAACCGTCACGCCATCGAGCAGCGTCTTGACCTCGGGGAAGGTGAAAGGGTTGCCCTCCAGCACGGACGCATCCCAAACAAACTCTGGCAACATGCGATGCAAACGGAAGGTCACTCGCTCGATGGAGTGCGTCGGCACCTCAGCAGGCACGATAGACCTGTCCCAGTGACATCCGAGTGCAGAGAAGAGTTCCAGATTTTTCATCTATTCAATTCTTCCCTGAATCACATTCTTGATGTCATCGAGTTTTTTGTAAATCTCTGAATCGTCCCTTCCGGGTTGAAGCGATTGTTCAATTTTGAAAAGATCAGTTTCAACGTCCAATGCTTCACCTGCACCCAATCTGCCTTCAAAATAATCTGCTATCGACACAATGTCCATGCCGGAATCGAGAATGGATTTGAACCGGTCGGCAGTGAAAAAGTCGGGCGACTGCGCTGCCAGTTCAAAGACTTTGACCATGGTGCCGGAGGGCGTGTTGAACTTGTCATCCAAACCTCGGCCAGCCACTTCAAGACCTTTGTAGATTTTTTGGTCTGTTGTGATTTCTTTCGACTTTTCAGGATCAAGTTGAAAATTGCGCAGATTGTCCAGGTACTGGTCAAAATGCTCAAACTGCTCGGGGACGATATTTTGCTCATGCGCTTGAAATGCGCGGTCGCCCATCTCTTCCACAGTTTCTTTTTCCTTGAAAATACCAAAACTTTGCAATAAACCAGTAGCCATATTTCCCACGGAACTTAATACACTGCGACCTATCGCAAGCCCTTTATCAACCATCGTTGAAAATGCGCTACCCAGATAACTTGCGGCGGAACTAAAGCATGATCCGACGGAACTTAAACAACTGCTAATACCACTACAAATACTACCAAACCATCCCATCATATTCTCCTTAAATTAAATGGATACCACTTTTTTGAAATTAGCATCCTCTTGCAATAAAAGCCTGCTCTTTCGATCAGACACAGATCTTGATGCCTTAAAAATAACCAAAGATTCACCCAGTGCAACAAAAGCAGCCGGCAAAACATCCAATGCCACTTCTTTTGTTTTATGGGTTGGAGAAAAACCCGAGCAATCAAAAAACAATTGGGTCAATCTATGTCCCATCACATCGAGGGCAACACCTAATTCACTGGCCATGGCATTGAACTGTTTGGAATACCGAGGTTGAATAGCTTGTACACGCTCTGAATTCTTAGGGTCATCGATTTCCAGGTTAATCGTCAAAAACATATTCAGCAACACGATGCCATCCGTCACAAACCATGACAAAACCTGTCCATTGACCATTTCCACGCACTCTGACAGTGAAGGGAACAGCCGAGTGCGCTGCGCCCACATTTGCGCCCTCCCTTTGGCTGCCATTTCTTCTTCAGCAATTTCAGGCCGGTCAGTCCGGGTTTGTTCGTCAATTTTGACCCACACCGGCGCATGCCAGCCACCGCAGTAAATGATGGTTTCGCCCGTTTGCAGCAGGGGCAAAAAGTCTTTTTGTTCATCGGACAACCCCATGGCGTCCCCAATGGTGTTGCGGTCGTCGGCGGAGAACAGTCGGTGAACGATTTTGGTGTGCGTGTTTTTAATGACATCCGACACCAGTTTGTTGGGGATTTGGTCGGCAATGATCAAGCCTTCGCCATATTTGCGAACTTCCGACAGCAAATTGGCAAACATATCAACGCCCAGTTTTTTGGAGCCAGCTTCACCAGGGTCGGGGCGCGACAACAGACGGTGTGCCTCTTCCACCAGCGTCAGGTGTCGAAAGTCGGGGTCTCGCCGATGGCGGTGCTTCATACATTCCGCCAACCGGCTGATGATGAAACCCATAAAGAGCGCCTTGTCTTGTTCGTCTTTGAGTTCTTCCAGCTCAATCACAACTTTTTTGTCCAGCAACTGGTCAAAGTCCAGGGAATATCGGGTGTTTAACATGCGCCCTTTGACCCCCAGTGTGAGGTTGGTCAAGCGCCCGACCAATGAGCCACGGTATTTTTCGGTGAATTCAGCGCCCATTTTTTTGGATTGAATCACTCCGTCCAGTTCAGCAATCATGTCTGCAAACGTAGGCCATGCGCCACTGCCCAATGCCCAGGGAGCATCCACCAGGAAATTATTGCCAGAGTGAATATCCCAGCCTTTGGTCTTGTAGGCTTTGATGATGGCTTCTTCCACCAGATACGGCATGGCCGCTTCCATGGGAAACACAGCACTCAGCGTGGCACTGATGGTGGAAATGTGCCCGGCCAGGTTTTCCTTGTCAGAGACCAGTTCAAACGGATTGAGGCGAAAAGGGGTTAAATCTTCACGGCCCAGGATGTAGTACTCGATGTCCTTGTTCTTGCTGTGCAACGCCCTGTACTCGGTTTTGGCGGGTTCAATCACCATGAATGGCAGATCAGATTCCAGCAACAATTTCATGCAGGTTGTTGTTTTTCCTGAACCTGTCACGCCGGTTACAAAAACGTGTTTGGCCAAATCGGCCAGTGGCAACTGAACCTGCTTGTGGGGAAGTTCGCGGCCATGCTGGATGATGCGCCCCAAAGCCAGCGTGCGGACATCTGGCTTGATGTCTGCGGTGTTGAGCGCAAAGTCCACACTTTTGCGAATTTTCAAGCCCGGCAACTCTTTGGCGGGCAAACCGGCAATCAATGACAGCTCATTGGTATTGAGCCAGGTTGCGCCCATGACTTCGTGGGATGGCGCATTGATGGGGATGCTGTAGATCAACTCCCGACGGGTATCGTGGTCGGGCTGGGCGTAGCGGCCAATATGAAAAATGGGGTCTTTGGTGGGTGTTGGCAATTTGTCCATACGCAAGGGGGTCATGGTGGCTTCGTTGCCTTGAAAGATGGATAAAACGCTGCGTGTCAATCGGTCATAAGTGGCCTGATTTTGGGCTAACACATACATGGCCGTGCGAAACATGCCTTTGCTGCGTCCTTGCTGAAAACGGGGAATCAGGTTCTCGCTGATGTGTTTTTGTATTTCTTCTATGCGCTTGTCCACGCGCTCGTTGGTATAAGACAAACCCTTGCCGCCTGTGGTGCCCAGGGCCAAGGAGTCGCTTGTCCCTTTGGTTTTGGAGTCACTGGTGCCTGTCGTTTTTGATGTGCTGGTTCCCTTGGTCACAGATTCGTTGGTGCCAAAAGATTTACTTTGACCTGAACTGGTGCTTTCGGTTCGGGTGGTTGAACTTCCTGAACTGGTGCCGGAATTTTTACCGGTGTCCGTGCTGCCCCCTTCGTTTTTACCGCGTGTATCAGACTTGCTCGTTCCATGCGTGTCTGAGGTGTTGGTGCCATAGGTGTCACTGGTGGACGTGCCTGTGGTGGCGGTCTTGCTCCAGCCGGTGTTTTCTGATCGTTGTACCGACTGCTTTTGGTGCGATGACAACCAGGTTGAAAAATCATAAATGTCATCGAGGGTTTTTTGAATGTCGGCAGGGTCGCAGGCCTGCGCCACCACCACCAGTTGCCAGGTTTCCCCAATCAAGCTATTGGCCAGGCGTTCAATGCCTTGAAAGTCTTCGTCGCCCGCATTTTTTTCATCTTCGTTGTAAGAGGGAACGCCGGTAATCAAGCCTAAATGTTTGGCAGATTTCAGCATCGTGCGTATGCCGGCATTGCCTTCCTTTTTGATATCAGTGAGTTTGGCACCCAGAAAATTGCCTTCAAACGAGGCACACAAGGTCTTGGCTGTTTCGTGCAGAGCATCTTCAGGAATGGCCGAGCTGGCAACGCCAATGTAGAGTTTCACGCCTTCAGGGGTTCCCGAGAGCAGGTAAACCGCTTTGCATTTCGGGTCATTCATGCTGGAAATAACGTTGGCCATGGCCAGTCTGTAGGCCGCGGCCTTGCCTTGGCCAATTTCGGCAATATGAAAAAGCCGGAACCGGGTTTCACTGCTCAATACGTCCGGCAGCGTTGTCATGCCCTCAAAAGTGGGGGCATTCCACATGTCTTGAATTTGAAGGGACAAAGTGGTCGATGGGGTGGTGCTTGTCATGGTGCGCTTCCAAAAATGATGATGGATTTCAATATCGAATCATGGGATCGGGTTGCACACGCCATGATTTGCAGGAGGGGCATAGTAGCCCGAAGGGCAATGCCCGAGTAAACCGCAGCCCACAGGCGCGACAGAGGTAGTGGCGTACGCCACCCCAAAAAGGGGGCGGCACAATGCCTGTGGTCAGACCGGGCTGGATTGATTTTTTGGGGGGACGCATCGTGGATACCTTTCAAAACTTGTGTTGCGTGTGTGGGTGGCGAGTCAAAATAATAACCAGGGTGTGCGACAGCTTGTGTCGTTCTCAGACATGTTGGCATTAAAAAATTCGCGGCCTTCAGATTTCCTGATCCGCCAGGAATCTTGAATGGCACTGCTGGAAGTTGTGTAGCTGCGGCTTCCAGCCGCTGGTAAAGCGGCAAGATGCCGCTTCCACGAGTGCCATGCTTGAATTTACTATGATAGTCATAGCTAGAGACGCTTACCCAGTATGGGCTGGAGGCATTTTTCTTGTATTTTTTTGTGGCGGCAGTCTGAGCTGCTACGCCCCCCAAACGCCAATCACGCGCTGCCCCACGGTTTCATCGCGCTGCCAAATTCGCTCTTCCCATGACCTGTCGGGGTGGCGGTCAAAAATCATCAAATGCGATTCATCTGCACCGCAGCGATCGGCATAGTCTGCGGTTTGCACCAAGCCCTGTTTTTGGGTAGCTTCCAAACTCTGGTGCAAAATTTTGAGTTCAATCACCACGCGCTGCACCGTGCCCAAATAGCCCAAAAATTCATCCACAGGCCACTCCAAAAAGAGGTCAGTGCGTCTGCGACCCAGGCCATATTCGCGGTTGATTCGCCCACCGCCGTTCACAATGCGCTG
>CAIYWD010000087.1 GCA_903929815.1 uncultured beta proteobacterium | reverse complement strand
GCTTCCAGCCGCTTATTTAGAAGCGGCTGGAAGCCGCTTCTACAGTGGTAACGAATTTTCATGCTGCAAGAGAGCTGCACGCCAGGTAGAAATGCTTATTAACATAATATACATCGTATAAAGTACGATACAGAATCAGTCCAATGGCAAATGACGTCACTACTCGACAGCCTGGCCTTTGAGTTCCAAACGCAGCGCAGCATAATTTGGCACGATGGATCGAACGGTGTTCCAAAATTGCGGGCCGTGGTTCATGAACCGCAAGTGACTTAGCTCGTGGACGACCACATAGTCGATGATGGCCATTCGAAAATGCACCAGTCGCCAGTTCAACCGAATAGAACCGTCCGTGCGGGCACTGCCCCAGCGCATGTTGGCATTGCTTAATTTCAGCCGTGTCCATTGAACGCCCAACTGCGGTGCAAAGTGATGGAGTCGCGCCTCAAAAATCGGGTGGATTTGATGCACTAACCAAGTGTGTACCTGGTGGCGAATGTGATCGGTGCTGGCGTTGTGCGGCAAATTGACTCGCGCCATACCAGAGGTCAGCGTCACACCATTTTCACCCGGTTGGAAGTCAAGTTGGAGAGTAACGCTTTGACCCAAAAAGAAGAAACTGCCGCCATCGCGCCAATCAGCAGCTTGATCTGCCCGACATGCACGGCGATCATGGGTGGCTTTCAAATGGCGCAAAACCCACTGCCACCGCAAACGCAGCTCACAATCGATTTTGTCCAAAGGCATGGATTGGGGCGCATTGACAGTCAAACCCTCTGGGCGAACGCTAAATTGAAGGGTTTTGCGTTTGCCACGTTTGAGTTGGTAGGCCAATTGCACACCGCCGATTTGCACTTCGCAATTGGCCTGTGGATGATAAAAATTGGGCAAAGTCTCGATGTTTGTTGCGGAAATGGTTGACATCGTGCTTTTATACGCTATCTTTATAATAGTGAACTATGCAGGCGTATCAAGGGCTAGAGGCCGATTTGGCATACAAGTTTAATCCGTGTGATACGCATGGGGGTCAATACGGCGCGTCTCGGTTTCAATCCAGGCCTGGGCTTCACGCATCAGGGCTTTGGGGTCACGCCCGACGCTTGGCATGGCCGGGCCAATCGACACCCGAACCATCCCCGCGTGTTTGACAAAACCCCGACGTGGCCAGCAGCGGGCAGTGGCCACTGCAATGGGTACGATTGGCACGCCACTTTCAACGGCCAGACGCGCGCCTGCTGTTTGATAAGTGCCTGCATGTCCCCTTGGCATGCGAGTGCCCTCTGGAAACATGATGACCCAAGTGCCTTGCGACAAAAGTCGGCAACCTTGCTCAATCACATGTTTCATGGATAAAACACGTGATTCGCGCTGAATATGAATCATGTCTAGCCGCGCCATCGACCAGCCAAAAAACGGGATTTGCAAAAGCTCGCGCTTGAATACAAAAGCCAGCGGATACGGTATCAGTGTAGGAAGCCACAAAGTTTCCAAAGTCGATTGGTGTTTGGACAAGAGCACTGCGGCTGTACCTAGTGGCAGGTTGTCTAGCCCCTGCACTTCCATGCGAATGCCCAAAATAACGCGCGTGCCCCACATGACCACTCGAAACCAATGGACGGCGCACCACCAGGCTTTCGTGCGAGACACCAATGACACCAGCACCAACACGATGGTCCAGGGAATAACCGTCACGCCTATCCAAAGGATATGCAAAAGGGAACGAAACAAAGTGAGCATGTTTTAGGGTCTCATAAGGATAAGGGTAAGCGGGTAATAACAAGTTTTATACCTACTTTTGCATCGTAAGTAGTTGATTTGCAATAGAACTGATACTATTTATACGTATCTAATTTATTGTCACAAACTTATTACGTTAATAACTATTAACCAAGTAGCTTATTTAAATGCGGCTGGAAGCCGCATCTACAGTGTCGCGCCCAATCCAGTAGTCAGCAAAAGCCCCCAGGTCGGCATGAACGTGGGTGTCTGCGGGAAATTCTGGTGGCAAAGCGTCACCCGGGTACAAAATGGTATTGCCGGTACAGACCAGATGCGGCTCGCAGCCTACGTTGGCACCGGCAATCAGGTCACGTGCAGAATCTCCCACCACCGGCACACCTGTGAGGTCAATACAAAAGCGCTCAGCAATTTGTTCAAACAGCCCTGATTTCGGTTTTCGGCAGTGGCAGCCTTCACTGGGCAGGTGGGGGCAAAAAAACACGGCATCAATGCGACCCCCGACTGCCGCCAATTGCTGGTGCATTTTGGTGTGAATTTCATTCAAGTCGGTCACAGCCGACAGGCCACGCCCCAAACCAGACTGGTTGGAGGCCAGCACCACGTGCCATCCCGCATGGTTTAGCCTGGCAATCGCTTCAAAAGCGCCCGGCAGCGGCAACCATTCATCGACTGATTTGATGTATTCATCGCTGTTTTGATTGATAGTGCCGTCTCTGTCCAAAATAATCAGTTTGATGGGGGTCATGGGTGTCTTTCTGGAATGGGTTCAGGCCAGGCGGGCAAGGTCTGCTACCTGGTTCATGGCTTGGTGCAAGGTTTTTAGCAAGCCCAAACGATTGCTGCGAAGGTCAGGCGCTTCGGCATTGACCATCACGCTGTCAAAAAAAGCATCAACGGCTTTCTGCAAGGCCGACAGTGTTTGCAAGGAGGCTGTGTAATCGCCAGCTACCAACTGCACTTGGGCGCGTGGGGTGATGAAAAGAATGGCATCGTACAACGCGATTTCGGCAGGTTCTGTCAGCAGTGCTTGATTAACTTGAGCAAAAGCGACAACATCGGCTTTTTTCAAAATATTGCCAATGCGCTTGTTGGCAGCCGCCAGTGCGGGAGCTTCAGGTAAAGCAGAAAAAGCGCGCACTGCTGCCAAGCGTTTGGGCACTTCGCTTAAATACTGTGGGCAGAGAGACAGCACGGCATCAACTTCATGGACGCTGTAGCCTTGTTCTCGCAAATAACCGGACAGTCGATCATGAACAAAGGCAGACACAGCACCTGATTCGTCACAACGCCAGCCCGTTTGAGACGCTGACTTTGCAAACGCTGCACAAGCGACGCTGATCAGATCAGAAAGATTCAGCGGCAGATTTTTTTCAATCATCAGGCGAATCACACCAAGCGCATGACGACGCAGGGCAAACGGGTCTTTTTCGCCAGTGGGCAAGTTGCCAATCCCAAACATGCCCACCAGCGTTTCCAGCTTGTCGGCCAAGGCAACGACGATACCCGTGTCGTTACGCGGCAGACTGTCCCCTGCAAAACGTGGTTTGTAATGGTCTTCAATGGCGCAGGCGATATCTTCGCCCAGGCCGTCATGGCGAGCGTAGTAGCCACCCATGATGCCTTGCAACTCTGGAAATTCACCCACCATATCGGTCAAGAGATCGGTTTTAGCCAAACGGGCTGCGGTTTTGACAGACTCAAGCAGTAGAGGCTTGTGCAACAGGGTGACGATGCCCTCGGCAATAGCCACCACACGCGCCATGCGTTCGCCTTGAGTGCCTAACTTGTTGTGATAAACCACCTTGCTCAAACTTGCCACACGCGATTCAAGCGTCTTTTTGCAATCTTGATCAAAGAAAAATTGAGCATCGCTCAAACGTGGACGCACCACGCGCTCATTACCACTGATGACTGCACTGGGGTCTGCGGGGGTGATGTTGCTAACCACCAAAAAGTGGTGCGTCAATTGACCTTTTGCATCTGGCAGCGGAAAATATTTCTGATTGGCCTTCATGGTCAAAATCAGGCACTCTTGGGGAACTTTCAGAAATTGGGGGTCAAATTGACAGACGAGCACGTTGGGGCGTTCCACCAGCGCGGTGACTTCATCAAGAAAATCATCATCTTGAATGACACAAGCGCCCTGCCCTACCTTGGCCGCCGCACATTCGAGCTGTCGAACCATCTCGGCACGACGCTTTGCAAAACTGGCGATCACTGCGCCATCGTCTTGCAATGTCTGTTCGTAATGATCAGCCTCTTGAATCACCACGGGCGATGTGCGTGCCTCAAACCGATGCCCCTGCGTGGTGTTGCCCGCCCTCAAACCCAGCACCCTGACCGGCACCACCGCACTGCCATGCAGCGCCACCAAACCATGCGCCGGCCGCACAAATTTCACACTGCTCCAACCAGGCAACTCACTATCTGATGCCAGTGGATAGCTCATCACTTTAGGAATGGGCAAGTTGGCAATGGCCGCATCCAGCGCCTGCTGCAAGCCATCAGTCAGCGTGACCCCTGGCAGCAGACGGTCATAAAACAAGACTTCAACTTTGCCATCCATCGCCCGACGTAACGATGCCACGTCCAGCACTCCCAACCCCAAAGCCTGAAGTTTTTTAACCAGGGCAGGCTTGGCACTACCTGTATCGTCAAGTCCCACGCTCACCGGCATGAGCTTTTGCTGCACCACTTTGTCTGGCGCTTTGGTGTTTATCTGCGTGATGTGTGCCGCCAACCGACGCGGTGTGGCAAAGGGAGTGACCACCGATTCAGCACTTGCCAGGCCTTGGCTGCGCAAGTGTTCAGCCAACAGGTTTGCAAAGGCATCGCCTAGTTTTTTCAATGCTTTAGGGGGCAGTTCTTCAACCAGCAATTCAACGAGAAGATTCATGGTGTTTATGGGTTGATGGAATGATGGTTTATGGGTTGGGGTATGTTTTGGCACGATGGGCAACACTATGAATTAAGTCAAGTTTTTCAACTACTTCGGCATCCACTGAGTCTGCGTGTGATCATCTATCAGCGTATAAAACGCACCTTTGGACGGAACGCGACGGTCTTGGGTTTTGGCAAAGTAACGGTTTAACACAGGTTGCAGCACCTGTTCACTGGCCTTGCGGTTGGTATTCAAGCCGCTTTTTGAACCATCTGTGCCACCCACTCGCGCGAAGCCATGGGAAAGCCCAGACGCTCGCGGCTGTCAAAGTAGCTTTGTGCCACGCTGCGTGCCAGGGTGCGAATGCGGCCAATGTAAGCTGCGCGCTCGGTCACACTGATAGCACCGCGTGCGTCGAGCAAATTGAAACTGTGGGCGCATTTGAGTACCTGTTCGTAAGCGGGTAATGCCAACTGCACGTCCATCAAATGTTTGGCCTCTCGCTCATGCGCGGTAAACGCGGTGAATAAAAAGTCGGCATCGCTGTGTTCAAAGTTATAGGCAGATTGTTCGATTTCGTTTTGTAGATAAACATCGCCATACGTCAGTTTGTTGCCATCGGCACTTTCTGTCCAGGTCAGGTTATAAACGTTATCCACCCCTTGCAAATACATGGCCAGGCGCTCCAGACCATAAGTGATCTCGCCAGTAATCGGTTTGCAATCAATACCCCCCACCTGCTGAAAATAAGTGAACTGAGTCACCTCCATGCCATTCAACCAAACCTCCCAGCCCAAACCCCAGGCACCCAGTGTAGGGTTTTCCCAATCATCTTCAACAAAACGAATGTCATTTTGTTTTAAATCAAAACCCAAAGATTCCAGGCTGCCCAAATACAAATCCATCATATTGCTGGGGGCAGGTTTCATCACCACTTGATATTGGTAGTAATGCTGCAATCGATTAGGGTTTTCGCCATAACGACCATCTTTGGGGCGGCGACTGGGCTGCACATAAGCGCACTTCCAAGGCTCAGGGCCCAGTGCCCTTAAAAACGTTGCGGTGTGCGATGTGCCCGCGCCCACTTCCATGTCGTAGGGTTGCAATAAGGCACAGCCTTGGGAATCCCAATAGGATTGGAGTTTCAGGATAATTTGCTGGAAGGACAACATAGGAAGTAGGAGACAAAAGCCAAACGAGGCTCGACAATTGAAAAAAGCACAGATGGCATGTTAAGGATAGGGTTAACAATCAGTTCCGCATTTGGCTTGTCAGATTTGGGCGCACTGCGTCGTTACAAATCGCATTATGTGACTGAACCACAATGCACTATTTGCGCTTGGCATTGCATCTTTAACTCTGACAGCCAAATGCGGGACTTATTGTTGACCATAGGGTGCGTTTCAAAGTGATGTGGC
>CAIYWD010000086.1 GCA_903929815.1 uncultured beta proteobacterium | reverse complement strand
GTTCATGATGTACACCTTTGTCTATAAGCCGTTAGACCTGTGCTTAGGCGATAACGATTGAAAGTTAATTTTACATTATTTATGATTTTTTGTCAACTACTGCATCAATATCTTCGCCAATGGCGTGCCGGCGAAAACATCACCATTATGGGAAGTTAACTTGTAAAACTCTGTGCGCTTGCGCACATAAGGATTCAAATTTTTTAAAAAAAGATTTTTCAAAAATCCCGTTTTGCGTCACTCTTGACGGGTAACCGTTTAGACCTCATGTCAAATGCCCTCATTCCCGCGAAGGCGGGAATCCAGTGCATGTTGGTTTACCAGGGTACAAAGGCAGTCTGGATTCCCGCCTTCGCGGGAATGAAGATGGTGGGGTCTAAACGGTTTTCTATGCGGGAAAGTGATGCAAAATAAATAGCACACTATGCAATACCAGTAAGCTCTACAACCTGTTTTACCATCCAAATTTCGACCAGGTCACCCGCTTGTTGGGCTGACCCAAAGTAGTCACCCTGAAAGGCCGTACAGCCCATGTCGGCAAGACGTTCACGCTGCTTTGCATTTTCCACTGCCACGGCAATGACTTCCAACCCCAGACTGTGGCCTAAGTCTATGATGGCGCGAACGATGACGGCATCGATCTCATCCGTCAACATCTTTCGCACAAAAGAGGGAGCAATTTTGAGTTGATCCAGCGGCAACTGTCTCAGGTGTGCCAAAGATGATAAACCCGTGCCAAAGTCATCAACACAAAAACGAACCCCCAATACTTTGAGTGCATTCATTTTGGCAATGACATCTTGCACATTGTTCTTCAGAATGCTTTCTGTCAACTCCAACATAAGCCGGTGGGGGTTTGCCCCCGTCTTTTGCAGTGCGCTGGTCACGTTAGTCACAAAGTCGGATTTGGCAAACTGGCAGTCACTGACGTTGATGGCCATCGTCCAATTCTCGGTTTTGGGGTTTTTTGCCCAGGCACGCAATTGCTGACACGCAGTTTCCAGTACCCACTGGCCTAAAGACAGAATCATGCAGGTTTCTTCGGCCAATGGCATAAAGCGGGCGGCAACCATCAACCCCCGATGGGGATGCTTCCATCGCATCAGCGCTTCAGCACCTATGGGCACACCCAGCTCATTCACTTGAACCTGATAAAACAGCATGAATTCCTGCAGTTCAAGTCCCCTGTGCATGTCGTTCGTCAGTGCGTCATGCGAATGCAGTTCCATCTGCATGGCACCGTCAAACATCCGAACCGTGTTGCGCCCTTCCAGTTTGGCCTGGTACATGGCCAGATCGGCTTTTTTGAGGATAGCGCCGATAGGTTCTTGGTCGCCAGAAAAAATCACAACACCAATACTGATCGATGTGTCATAAGTGTGCCCGTTCAAATAAAATGTTTTCCCGATGGACACTCGCATTTTTTGGGCAATCACTTGGGCTTGTTCAGATGCTTCACAGGCATCATGGCTCAAAGCCTCAAGCAGCACCACAAACTCGTCGCCACCAAAGCGCGCCACGCTGTCACCCTCTCGTACACACAACAACAGACGATCGCCAACTTGCTGCAAAAGCAGATCACCAACATCATGGCCGAGTGTGTCGTTGATCTGTTTGAAATAGTCAATGTCCGAAAACATCAAGGCGCAATGAGAATGAGTTAGCTCAGATACCTCAATGGCGTGGACTAGACGCTGCATCAGCAAACGGCGGTTGGGCAGTTTTGTCAGGATGTCATGCAGCGCAAATGACGATAGTACTGCGATGGAATCCTTAAGTTTTTGATAAAGCAGGCTCACTTCCAGCATGTTGTGAATGCGGGCTTTGACCTCCATCAGTTCAAACGGTTTGACAATGAAATCTTTGGCGCCAGATGCCAGTGCTTTCAACTTGTGGCTGGACTGAACCGTCATGGCCAAAATAGGGGTGTAATCCCCATCGGTTTCCATTTTTTTCAAAGCTGCCATCACTTCAAAACCATCCATCACGGGCATCTGGATGTCTAACACAATCAGGTCAAACCGGTGGATTTGATGCAGGTCACACACCTCCGTGGGGTCTTGTGTGGACATCAAGTGCAAATAACCAGCATCACGCAGCAAACTTTCAAGCAGCAGCACGTTGGCTTGTCTGTCGTCCACAATCAGAATGCGAGCTTCCAGAAAATCTTTTTGATTCAACATAATTTTGCTACGGTAGGCACTGCGCTGTCTTGGTGTGACTGAGACAGTATGTGGTATTTCACATTGAGATCACAGACCAGACACGCCATCCTGGTCATCACATGGAAGCGATGCACTGGCAAACATTACTGGTAGTTTGCTGGATTTGTTGAACAAGTTATTGAGTTATAACGATAATTAAAATCGTTAACCATCAATGGATTAAACGTCTAAGCCTACCAGGCATCTCCGTTTCTTTGTCAATGTTGCGTTGGCAAAGACGCTTGGAGCGTAAGTAAATGCCATTTAAAAGTCTGTTCGCCAGCGCACATAGCAGCTCTGTCATCCCGTATTTTTTGGTGAATCGCACCTTCGTAACCGTTTAGACCCCACCATCGTCATTCCCGCGAAGGCGGGAATCCAGACTGCCTTTGTACCCTGGTAAACCAACATGCACTGGATTCCCGCCTTCGCGGGAATGACGGCATTTGACATGATGTCTAAACGGTTACAATTGAGCTAGCCAAATG
>CAIYWD010000085.1 GCA_903929815.1 uncultured beta proteobacterium | reverse complement strand
TTTTAACGTGATCGAAAAAACCAGATTTGACCAACATCTTCTTCTCGGCTTTGGCATTGCAAGGTGAAACAACTTTTTTGGTATGTAATTTTTATATATAAAATCAATAACTTGATAGAAAAATTCAACTGAACCAGTGTCGAAAAACTGGCTGCCAGCCGGGTTGTCAGAAGTGCTGAGTCGCCTGATCGCCTGATCAACCAAGTCACGCTATTTCTGCACAGCGTCGTGTCGAAATTACCCCTGGAAAAGCGCCAGTTGATTGTGCAGGCCAACAACAACCTGACTGGCAAAAAAGTGCTGATCGTCGATGACAACGTTCGCAATCTCTTCGTCCTCACCGCCGTTCTGGAGCGCAAGGGCATGACCGTGTTGTCGGCAGAGAGCGGTCGCACCGGCATTGATGCGCTGCAAAAAAACCCTGACATTGACCTGGTGCTGATGGACATCATGATGCCCGACATGGATGGCTTTGAGGCCATGCGTGCCATTCGCAAGCTTGTAAAATTTGCCAAGCTGCCGATCATTGCGCTGACCGCCAAGGCGATGGTGGGCGACCGTGAAAAATGCCTGGCAGCCGGTGCATCGGATTATTTAAGTAAACCGGTCAATATTGAACAACTCAACTCCTTAATGCAGACATGGACATCAAAATGAATGCGACCCCTGCTTGCATCCTGATCGTTGACGACAACCCGTCCAAACTGACCGCGCTGTCTGCCGCGCTGGCAGGAATGGACATTGAGATCGTCACCGCAGAATCGGGCGCGGACGCACTGCGCAAGCTGCTGGCGCAAGATTTTGCAGTGATGCTGCTCGACGTGAACATGCCCATCATGGATGGGTTCGATACTGCCGAAATCGTTCGCCTGCGACCGGTCTCCGAGTTTTTACCGATTATTTTCATCACCGCCGAAAGGATCACTGATGAATCACGGCTGCAAGGCTACGGGCTGGGTGCGGTGGATTACATTTTGAGCCCGGTTTTGCCGCAAATCATTCGGGCCAAGGTAGCAGTGTTCGTTGACCTGTACCGAATGCGAATCGTACTGCGCGAACAAGTTGACTTGGCATTGCAAGCCAAACAGGAGGCGGATCAAGCCAATAAAGCCAAAAGCCAATTTTTGGCCAGCATGAGCCATGAGGTTCGCACACCGATGAATAGTGTTCTGGGCTTTGCGCAGTTGCTCGCCAGGCCCCAACTTCAGGATGACAAACGCGTGCAATATGCGCAAAGCATTCTTAATTCTGGCAACACACTGCTGTCGCTGCTCAACGACATCCTGGACCTGTCCAAAGTAGAGGCCGGCAAACTCGAGCTGGAGTCGATTGTTTTTGCGGCCGACTCGATCGTAGGCGACATTGACACCTTGTTTGCCGAAAGTGCCAACGCCAAAGGGCTGCAACTAAAGTCCGTCTGGCAGGGGCCGGCAGGGCTGTGCTATCTGGGTGACCCTTACCGGCTGCACCAGATGCTCACAAACCTTATCAGCAATGCCATCAAATTCACCGCTTCTGGCTTTGTTCGCATTTCGGCGTGCGAAATTGAACGCCAGTCGCAGCACGCTGTGCTTCTATTTTCGGTATCAGACAGCGGCATTGGTATCACCCCTGAGCAGCAGGCACGTTTGTTTGAGCCTTTTAGCCAGGCCAACAGCTCGACCACCCGCCAATTTGGCGGCACCGGTCTGGGGCTGTCCATCGTTTTGCAACTGGCAAAACTAATGGGGGGTGAGGTAGGCATTGACAGCGAACCCGGCCAAGGTTCGCGTTTCTGGTTTCGAGTCCGCGTTCTGCTCCGTGCGCAGGAGTCGCGTCAGATCACGGCAGCGGCTGTGCCCGTTGGGGATTTGACAGGAACAGTGCTGATTGTCGATGACAACCCTGAGAACCGGATGCTCATCGTGGCAATGCTGGACGTGCTGGATTGCTCGGGCTTGGCGGTCGCGGTCGTTGAAGATGGCCAACAGGCGCTTGACTACATCATCCAGGGAGACGCGCCAGATCTGGTGTTTATGGACGTTCAGATGCCCGTGATGGGTGGCCTGGAAGCGACTGAGAAAATTCGTTTGTGGGAAGCCGAAAACGGCAAACCACGCGTGCCCATCGTTGCCTTGACCGCCAATGCTTTTGAGGAAGACAAACAAAAGTGTCTGGCCGCTGGTATGGATGATTTTCTGGTCAAACCCATTGACATGAAGAGGCTGCAAGCCACGCTGGTGCGTTGGCTATAGCGATGTGACGCGTGGCATGGTTCTGGGATTCAACTCGTAGAGGCAAGTGGGATCGCCATGATGAATGTTATCCCTGTCAGCATCCTGATATGGCAACTTTGGAGCATCCCATGACATTCAAGTATTCTGGCAACATGATCTCACGGTTCGCTCATTTCAAAAGCCGCTTCTTGGCATTTCGCACCAAATCCCTGATAAATCGTCAAGGGCATCCCAAGCAAACCCAAAATGCGTACCTGCACTGTGTTCAACGGTGTCACGCTAATGTGCTTGACTGTT
>CAIYWD010000084.1 GCA_903929815.1 uncultured beta proteobacterium | reverse complement strand
TTCAAAGGGGGAAATGAAAACAGTTAGCCTATTTGGGCAAAGTGCTGTATTTGTCCCCCCCTTTGAAAAAGGGGGGTTAGGGGGGATTTGGTTTTTGTATTGCACCACATCACTTTGAAACGCACCCAGCGAATAGTCTTGCGATCAATCCCCGCTACACGCTCAATTGGGCGCTGGCTCGCGCTTGCCTCCAGCAGTAGTGATATGGTTGAAATCAGACCTCTCCGACTTTTTTCTAAAAAATAACCAATAACATTTTTATGTTGACTTTTTTATTGCGGGGATGTCTGAACGTCAAATTTATCAAGGATTGGATCTAGTGAGCGAAGTGACCCGATGCAATCAGACGATCAACTTCAGCCTCTGCAGCAGACCAATCATCGTCAGGATCGCCGGTGACAAAGCCACGACGCTCGGCAATGTAAAAGGCGGCGACCTCAACATAGTGAAGGCGTTGTTCGGGGCTGATAAGGGCGACGGTGGGGATTAAATCGGCCTGTGTAGTCATATCTTTGGCCGCAGGTTGTGGCGCTGTCTGTGCGGCTTTGACAGGGACTTTTCTGGCAGGTTTAGATGCCACGACAGCGCCAGTATCCGCTGCAGGCGGCAAGGTAGCAGGTGTTTTCTTGGCGGTAACCATACATTTCTCCTAGAGTTAAAAAGTTAGTCAAACACAAATGGTGCCATATTGAGTAGGCAGGCAACCCTCATGCATTCGTGTGAGTTACATTCTAACTAAAGTTTCGGTATTCAAAAATTCAACATAAATAAGTGATCTATAACTAAAGTTTAGATATTCAGATTTCCCACTTAAAGCAAAACAGAGATGGAGTCGCAAGCCGCCCCTGATGCGCCGCCAGTAGCCCACTCGCACCCGTCCAACTGAGGAATCTAGATTGAAACGCACCCGCGACACCCCCATTTTTTTGTCCTTGCTCTGGCTGCGGTAAAATCTTCAATTATGTCAAAAGTAGATACCAAAACCAAAATTGTGGCCGATGGCCTGCGTTACAAATCCAAGGTGTCAGGCTCGCCATTCACGGCTGCCACATCCTTTGGCGCGGCAACCATGTCGTGTTTTTTGTGTGGCAAGCATCGTGCTCGTTCCCAAATGGTTTCTAAAAAAATTTTGGGAAAGTCACAAGCTGTCTGTTCACCGTCTTGCAAGGCGCTTGACGAGGCTTTTAATACCTCAAAATGACCGCTCTTTGCTCAGTGTTGTCTGCGCTTGAAGGCGCAACCCGTTGGGTGTTTGCCGCTGTCAGCATGGTGTGCTTCATGATGGTGTTGTTTGGTCTGTACTTGCAGCACAGGCTGGGGTTTGAACCTTGTCCTATGTGTATTGTTCAGCGATACGCTCTTGTTTGTGTAGCTATCATCGCACTACTGACAAGCCTTAGCGGCCAAAAACGTATTCATCTTGTGGGAACTGTGGCGATGTTTTTAGCCGCAGTTTTTGGCGCGTTTGTCGCTGCTCGTCAAAGCTGGTTACAGTGGAATCCCCCTGAATCTGCCGCTTGCGGTCGTGATTTTTACGGCATGATTGAAAATTTTCCTTTAAGCCGCGCCATCCCTATGATTTTCAAAGGAAGTGGTGATTGTGCTGCCATTGATTGGACATTCCTGGGTGGTTCTATCGCCAATTGGTCATTCGTCTGTTTTACATTGTTCGCCATCCTGGCATTGCTTATCTTCTGGCAAAAAACCATCAAGGCGACGGCAAGTCCATCAGTTTCTTGACCAGTACTTGACTTTTTCTGTCCCAGTTGTATTTTCTCTTGCGGGCATCAGGTAGCCAGTCAGCGTCCACCTGCACAAAACCCCGCTTTAAAAACCAGTGCATCGTTCGTGTTGTCAACACAAAAATGCTGTCCAGACCCGCCAGTTTGGCGCGTTGTTCTATGCGTTTGAGCACTCGCTCGCCATCACCCTGACCTTGCGTTTGGGGCGACACTGTCAGCGCTGCCATTTCAGCCGTGCGTGCTTCAGGGTAGGCGTAAAGCGCAGCACACGCAAAAATCACTCCGTCATGCGCAATCACTGTGTAAAGACTCGCATCGCGTTCAATCTCTGTGCGACTGCGTTTGACCATGGTGCCATCTTTTTCATACGGTTCAATCAGTTGCAAAATTCCACCCACATCATCCAGATGGGCTTCACGTAAACTTTCCAGTTTTTCATCGACCACCATAGTGCCAATCCCGTCGTGAACATAAACCTCCAGCAAAATAGAACCATCGACAGCAAAAGGAATGATGTGGCTGCGTTCAACACCTCCTTTGCAGGCCTTCACACAATGCTGCAAGTAAAAGGCAATGTCACTGGGCTTGTCGGAAGCGGGCATATCTGCCAGTAGTTTTTCAGCGGCTTTCAGCGGCAGTTCAGTGTCAATGGGGTTATCTTCACTAACGCTTTTTTCTGGCACAGTGGGAATGCCCTCTACTTCCGTCACAAAAATCAGCTTGTCAGCCTGTAATGCGATAGCCACCGAGGTGGCAACCTCTTCCATTGTCAAATTGAAAGCCTCGCCAGTAGGTGAAAAACCGAACGGTGACATCAGCACCAGCGCGCGCATTTCAAGTGATCGCATGATGCCCGCCGTGTCTATTTTGCGCACGATGCCTGAGTGCAAAAAATCAACACCCTCCACAATACCTACAGGCTGCGCGGTCAAAAAATTACCCGAAATCACCCGCACCGTCGCCCCGGCCATGGGCGAATTGGGCAAACCCTGGCTAAAGGCCGCCTCAATTTCATAACGCAACTGGCCGGCGGCCTCTTGTGCGCAGTCTAATGACACTTCATCGGTGATGCGAATGCCTTTGAAATATTGAGATATATGCCCTTTGGCCTTAAGCTGCTCATTGACTTGCGGCCGAAAGCCATGCACCAGCACGACCTTGACCCCCATGCTTTGAATCAATGCCAGATCTTGCGCCAAATTGGGCAGCTTGCCCGCAGCAATGGCCTCACCGCACACACCGACCACAAAAGTCTGATTGCGAAATTTATGGATGTAGGGCGCAACCGAGCGAAACCAGGGAACGAAGGTGAAGTTAAAAATGGAACTCATGGAAAAGACAGTCTAAGGGTATGGTCAATAATAAGTTGTGCATTTGGCTCGTCAGATTTGGGCGCACTGCGTCGTTACAAATCGCTTATGTGGCTGGGCCACACCGCACGATTTGCGCCT
>CAIYWD010000083.1 GCA_903929815.1 uncultured beta proteobacterium | reverse complement strand
CGGGAATGACGAAAATTCAACAACTCGCCTGCAGAACAAATTCACACTGGGGGTAAGGATGTGGTCAGTCATAAGTTCCCCATTTGGCCGTCAGCATTGGGATGCCATGCTAGGCGCAAATCGCGCGGTGTGGCCATGCCACATAAGCGTAAGCGATTTGTAACGACGCAGTGCGTCCAAATCTGACGAGCCAAATGGGGAACTTATGACTGACCACATCCTAAGTGAGAAGCCCACAACTACTGACATGTCCTAAATGAACAGATTGACATGCCCTTGGTCAGCCTGTTCCAGGTACATGGCCACGCCGCCCAACTCAATGCCGTCAATCAATTCTTCTTTTTTGATGCCCATTAAATCCATGGACATGGTGCAGGCTACCAGTTTGACACCGGATTCTTGTGCCATCTGCATGAACTCAGGCAAAGATGAAATATTTTTTTTCTTCATGATGGCTTTGATCATCTTGGTGCCAGCACCTGCCATGTTCATTTTGGAGAGCGTGAGCTGGTGGGGACCTTTGGGCATCATCCAGCCAAACATGCGCTCCACCAGGTTCTTATTGACTGAAACCACCTCATTGCGGCGCAATACATTCAGTCCCCAAAAAGTAAAGAACAGGGTTACTTGACTGCCCATGGCTGCTGCACCTGTGGCAATCACAAATGCTGCAATCACTTTGTCAAGGTCGTTGCTAAACACAATAATGGTTTTGGATGGCGGGCTACTGTGAACCACATGGGACACCACGGGCTTCAGGGTAGCCACCACAGGTTCATGGATTGGAAGTGATGTGATGTGTGCTTGGGTGTCATTTGCCATTGTCTGAATGATCCTGGATTTCTTGGTTGGGCTACTGGCTGGCTCATGCGCATAAGGATAAATCAAACGGCACATCTTCAGTGGCAGGCACTAAACGGTGATCTTCTCCATGGCGCATCAATCGTACCGAAACCATGAGGCGATTGCCACTGATTTCGGGAACAATCTCTTGAGACGCTTCAAATCCCAAGCGAACCAATAAGAACGTTCGCCCGTGCGGCATATGTTGCTGAAACTTGCCATCATGGGCGATGACTTTTTGCGGTATTCCAGAGTCACGCCATAACTTAAGTAAAACTTGCACGGCATCAGCCAAAGGCGACAAAGTGCTGCACCATTGCTGTAAATCAGCCTGCCGGATAGCACTGTTTTTGTGCTGCCAGGCATGGTAAGACGGTAGGTCAAATTCGCAAGTGCCCCCAGGAATGTTGATGCGACTGCGAATACTCATCAACCAATCGTTGTCACTGAGGTTCTTGCCGGATTTGCCGGTTTGCCTATTGAGGGCTTCAAAGCAATGGTTGAACTGACCGATGACATCGTTGAGAACGGACTCGGAAATTTCTGGATTGCCACGGTAGCCTTCCAAAATGTGTTTTTGCTTGTCAATGTCTTTGAGTAAATCAGATTTGAGTTCTGATCGGAGCGCAATCACGTCCATGATTTCAAAGATGGTGGCGATAGCATAGTGGTGATCGATGGGTTCAAGCCGTGCCACCAGTTGGTTCAATCGCAAAAAAAGGTGTCCAAGTCGCAAGTAAGTGCGAATGCGTTCGTGCAAGGGGTATTCGTAAAGTATCACACTAGTGCTCGATCTGTTGGGTTATCGGTTGCCATGATCCTGGATTCCTCAGTAGCTCAATTGGGTGCATAGCGCTCTCAACCCAAGGGTACACTTCATCAAAGTCACAAATATCAATTTTCATAACGGTTTAATGAAGATAACAAGCGGTCAACTGAGGAATCTGAGATGATAGCCCCAAGCGCTGCATTATTTTTTCAACTTGACGGGTTAATTCATCCAGAGACAGGTGTTCATTCACAAGCACGCTGTCTGCCATAGCCAGCCGCTCTTGCCGACTGGCTTGTGATGCGATGATGGCCTGCACTTCGGACAGGGTCATGGCACTGCGCTTCATGACACGCTCTATTTGTGTTGCAACGCTACAGTCCACCACCAGCACATGATCTACTTTGAATCGCCAGACGGCAGATTCCACCAAAAGCGGCACATCAAATACCAGAAAAGTGATGCCACGAACCAGTGCTTGTTGTTCCTGATGTGTGCTGACTTGCTCAATTAGGGGATGCAAAATGGCTTCAAGGCGCTGTTTGGCATTGGGGTCTGAAAAAACAAGTTGGCGCATGGCAGCACGATCCAAAGCCCCCAAAGGGGTGATGACCTCAACCCCAAAGATATTGGCAATGGCATCCACGGCCAAACCACCTGTTTCAGTTAATTGGTGAGAAATGACATCCACATCAATGACGGCTGCACCCCTTTGGGCGAACAATCGAGCGACTGTGCTTTTACCGCTCCCGATGCCGCCGGTCAATCCGAGGCGAAAAACATCTGCCACGGGCCGCCCTACAGCCCCAAGACCTTGAGCATGACATCCGTACCGGCCAGCATGGCTGTCAGTCCGGCACCTGCCAGAAAAGGACCAAAGGGAACGTACCCCCCCTCGCGTAAACCATGTGTGAATTTCATGGCAATGCCCACCAGAGCGCCAATCACCGAAGCCATCAAAATCATCGGGATCAACGCTTGCCAGCCAAACCATGCTCCTAAAGCTGCAAACAATTTAAAGTCTCCATAACCCATGCCCTCCTTGCCTGTGACGAGCTTGAACGCCCAATACACCAGCCACAGCGACAAATAACCCCCTACAACGCCCCACACGGCATTTTCCAGTGTGATGAGTGTCAAACCAAACAGGGCTGCCACCAGACCAGCCCACAGCAGGGGCAGTGTGATGTCATCGGGCAAGAGCGTGGTGTCCCAGTCAATCATGCCCAGTGTCAGCAAGGCGGCTGAAAATGCGCACCAGATCAAACCCGTAGGGGTAGCGCCCCACAGCCAGCCGCAACAAAAAAATAACACGCCGGTGGCCATTTCAATGACGGGATAACGCCAACTGATAGACGTTTTGCAATTCGCACACTGCCCGCGCAACACCAGGTAGCTTAAAACGGGAATGTTTTCAAACCAGCGAATAAGATGGTTGCATTTTTGACAGCGAGAACGGGGAACGAACAGGTTAAAAGCGGGGGTATCTGGCACATCCTTGTCTTGCAGTTGAGCACATTCGGCTTTCCATTGGGCTTCGAGCATGACAGGCAGCCGGTAGATGACCACGTTCAGGAAACTGCCAATGAGCAAGCCCAAAATCGCCAACAGGCCAGCATCCAGACCTTGTAACCCGATCATCACACCACCTGACCAAGTTTGAAGATGGGAAGGTACATGGCCACCACAATGCCACCAATGACCGTGCCCAGAATAACGATGATGATCGGCTCCATCAGACTTGAAATACCAGCCACCATGTCATCTACTTCGGCTTCATAAAAATCAGCCGCCTTGCTCAGCATGTGGTCAATCGAACCTGATTCTTCACCGATGGCGCACATTTGCAGCACCATCGATGGGAACAGGTTGACATTGGTCATGGCCGCAGTGAGTGCCGTGCCGGTAGATACTTCCTGCTGAATTTTGATGGTGGCTGATTCATAAACAGAATTGCCAGCAGCACCGCCCACGGAGTCAAGCGCTTCAACCAGAGGCACACCGGCTGCGAACATGGTCGATAAGGTTCTTGTCCAGCGTGCAATACATGATTTGTCCACCAACGTACCAAAAATAGGCATTTTCAAAAGCACCCGGTCCATAAACTGCTGAACTTTTTTGTTGCGCTGCCAGGCTTGCATGAAAAAATAGAAGCCCCCACCAAGACCGCCAAAAATCAGCCACCAGTATTTGACGAAAATTTCGCTCATGGCAATGACTGCGAGCGTGGGCGCAGGCAAATCAGCACCAAAATTGGCAAACACCTCTTTGAAGGCGGGCACCACAAAAATCATGATGACTGCCGTCACCACAAAAGCCACCACCAACACCGAGATAGGGTACATCAGGGCGGATTTGATTTTAGATTTCATGGCCTCGGTCTTTTCCATATAAACCGCCAGCCTGTCAAGTAACTGGTCCAAAATACCAGCGGCCTCTCCGGCTTCAACCAGATTACAGTACAGATTGTCAAAATACAGAGGGTATTTGCGAAAGGCTGTACTGAGCGATGTGCCGGTTTCCACATCGGTGCGAATATCGTTGAGCAAACGGGTCACGCTGGGGTTGGGATTGCCGCGCCCCACAATGTCAAAGGCCTGCAGAAGCGGTACACCCGCCTTCATCATGGTGGCCAGTTGCCGCGTAAATATGGCCATATCTTTAGGTTTGATGGACTTGCCCGCGCTCATGCGGCGCTTTTTGATTTTGGTAGGGGAGACACCCTGGCGGCGTAACGATGCCCGTGCCTGGTTTTCTCCGCCTGCACGGATTTCTCCATGCACTTGTTTGCCATTGCGGTCTTTGCCCTCCCACTCAAAGACAAATTCCTTGATGCTTTTTGATTTTTCAGCAGTTGCCATGATGATTTTGATTTGAAGGGTTAGAAGGACGGGCTGGACTGGACTGGACTGGACTATCACAAGATTTTTGATGGCTGCTATCGTACCTTCAAGCAGAACATGATGTTGAGAAAACCTGTTGCAAAAAAACAGACATATCGGAGACTTCTTGCGGATGAACGCTGTGCTGCATGGGGTAAGTATGCCAATGCAGCGTGTAACCCCATCGAACAAGACAATCGCGGCTGGTCTCACCTCTCGATATTGGCACTACGGTATCCTGAATTCCGTGTGCCATGAAAATGGGCGTGTGAAAGTTGGCGGGGTGGCGCTCGGCAGCAAAGTGATCGACAAGTGGCAAATACCCGGACAACGCCATGATGCCTGCAAGTGCCTGCGGGTAACGCAGACCCGTGTGCAACACCATCGCACTGCCTTGCGAAAAGCCTGCCAGCACAATGTTTTTTGCAGGAATGCCGCGTGCGACTTCGCGCTCAATCAAGCCCACAATGGCACGCTCTGAGGCACGAATACCCATGTCATCTTGCTGACTGGACATATCGCGGCTCAAAACGTCATACCACGCAGGCATGACATAACCCTCATTGAGGGTGACAGGGCGAGAGGGCGCATGTGGAAAAATAAACCGGATGGCAGGGCAGTTTGATAAATCAAGTTCGTGTGCCATGCCTGCAAAATCGTTGCCATCGGCACCCAAGCCATGAAGCCAGATAACGGCTGCAACAGGATTGGGAGCGCTTTCAATTTGAATATGGGGTAACAAGGTATTCATGTTCTTTGAGTGTGAGGAAAGTATTTAGATAATCCTAGATTCCTCAGTTGAACGCGCCCGAGTGGGCTACTGGCGGCGCGTCTATCAATTTTCATAACGGTTTAGTGAAGATAATAAGCGGTCAACTGAGGAATCTCAGGATAATAGCGCCTGTGCAAACTCTTGGGCATTGAAAGTTTCCAGGTCTTCGAGTTGTTCACCCACGCCAATGAAATAGACGGGAATGGGGCGTTCACGAGCAATGGCGGCCAGCACGCCCCCTTTGGCTGTGCCATCCAGTTTGGTCACGATCAGACCCGTCAGACCTAATGCGTCATCAAAGGCCTTGACTTGGGTCAGGGCATTTTGGCCGGTATTGCCGTCAATGACCAGCAAAACCTCGTGCGGCGCTGATGCGTCGGCTTTTTGAACCACCCGCTTGATTTTCTTGAGTTCCTGCATCAAATGCAATTGGGTGTGCAAGCGCCCCGCAGTGTCTAAAAGCACCACGTCTCGGCCTCTTGCGCGCCCAGCACTCACAGCATCAAACGACACCGCAGCGGGGTCGCCGCCTTCCTGGCTGATGATATCGACGGTGTTGCGATTGGCCCATACGCCCAATTGTTCGCGTGCAGCAGCGCGAAAGGTATCAGCCGCCGCTAAAAGCACCGACTCACCGGCATCCGCCAAGTGTCGTGTGAGTTTGCCAATGGAGGTGGTTTTGCCTGCGCCATTCACACCTGCCACCATGATGACCGTGGGTTTATATTGACCAATGACCAAGGATTTTTGCAGCGGCAGCAACAAACAGGCCAACGATTCGATCAACAAATTTTTGACGAGAGTGGGACTAGTGGTTTTGGTTTCTTTGACACGGCGCTTGAGGTCTTCAAGCAAATACCCGGTGGCCTGTGTGCCTGTGTCGGCCATCAACAGAGCTGCCTCAAGTTCTTCGTAAAGCGCATCATCAATACAAACACCTGTGAACACCGTGGCGATACTGGCGCTTGTTTTTCGCAAACCGGCCTTGAGTTTGGCAAGCCAGGTTTGACGCTCAGGCGCTACGGGCGCTACGGGCGCTACGGGCGCTACGGGCGCTACGGGCGCTACGGGCGCTACGGGCGCTACGGGCGCTACGGGCGCTACGGGCGCT
>CAIYWD010000082.1 GCA_903929815.1 uncultured beta proteobacterium | reverse complement strand
TATTTGGGCAAAGCGCTGTATTTGTCCCCCCCTTTGAAAAAGGGGGGTTAGGGGGGATTTGGTTTTTGTATTGCACCACATCACTTTGAAACGCACCCGGAGATCAACCTGAAAATTTAAACATGGAGTTGAAAATGCCAAGAAACACACCTAACAATAGCAAAATCAAAAGGATAGGCTGGCTGTCACCCTCTATTGCGCTGATGCGACATTTTCGGCTGCAAACCAAACTGGGTGTCATGGCGGTTTTGTTGATTTTGTCGTTGCTGGTCACAGTCGGTCTTGAAATGGCTTCCTTGATCAACGCTTATCAAACTGCGCAGGTTCAGGATGATGTCATTTTTCAAGAGATGATGGGGTTCGGTGTCTTTGCTTTTGGGGGTATTTTGCTGGCCATTTACCTGATGTTGGGGTTGATCAGTGCCACAAGTGGCAGTGTGGCCATGCTGATTGCTGCTTTGAAAGAAGGAACGCATGGCAACTTGGCAGTCAAAGTGGCGATACCGGGTCAAGACGAGTTTGCCGTGATTGGAAAGGAATTTGAAGAGATGCTCAATGTGCTGTCAGCCCTGGTGGCAGATGTTCGAAGCGCAGCAGCCCTAGTGACTGATGTGGGCACGAAACTGGTAGATGACAGTGATGCGTTGTCGCAGCGCACCCAAGCCCAGACCAGCCATTTGGTTGATGTCACGACCAACGTCGGGCGCATCAGCGAGACGGTGGCGCACAACTCAGAGGCGACACAAGAGGTCAGCTTGCTGACCCTCTGTTTAGCCGATGAGGCCAACAAAGCCACGAAATTGATGGCGCAGACGACAGTAGGCATGGATGAGCTGCAATCCACATCTAACCAGATGACAGAGATTATTGGAACTATTGATGGCATTTCCTTTCAAATCAATTTGCTGGCGCTCAATGCTGCTGTAGAGGCTGCCCGTGCGGGCGAACAGGGTCGTGGCTTTGCTGTGGTGGCGGGCGAAGTGCGGGCGCTGGCCGGACGAAGCCAGGTTGCAGCCAAAGAAATTCGTGCGCTCATTGCCGATTCGGCCTCGCAAGTCAGTGCCGCCGTCACAGCAATTCAGGCGATCAATCAAGCCATGGAGAGTTTGGTCACAGGCGTGAAGGAGGTCTCTCAGAACGTTAACTCCATGGCAGATGGCAGCATTGATCAAAGCACGGCATTGTCCGAGGTGGTGCAGTCTGTTGGCAACCTTGACCGCGTGACCCTTGAAAACATGGGCTTGATTGAGGAGGCAGCCCACCATTCTGCTCGATTGGTCCAGCGGTCCGGGCAGCTTGCAGAGGCAGTGACCTTTATTTTGTTGCGACAAGGCACAGCAGATGAGGCTATGGCTTTGGCAAAGTCAGCCTATGCCTTGGTGCAATCAGTGGGTTTTGACAAGGCAGCAGCGGTTTTTTGTGACCCACAGGGTGGATTTATTGACCGTGATTTGTATATTTTTGCCCTGAACAGACAAGGTGTCTATCGTGTCTGTGGGGCAGATCAAAGCAGGGTAGGCAGCAGTATTTTGGATGCCAGCAACTTCGATGGCAAAGAGTTGCTCGACGACGCATGGGATCGCTGTGCCAAGGGAGGTGGCTGGGTTGAACACAACTTGTTTGATACCGTCAAACACAGCGTCAGTGGTCAATCCATTTATGTCATTCCCATCGACAGCGATGTGATGATTGGCTGTGCTGCCAATCGCAGTGAGATGACCTGAGATGTGCCCCGCCCAAAAATCATTACATGTGCTGGTGGCTGACGACAATCCCGTCAATCGTCGTATGCTGATAGGCTTGCTGACCGCTTTGGGCCACACAGGGACAGTAGTGGGCGACGGTGTAGCAGCCTTGAAGTGTTTGTCCAAACATACTTTTGACGTTGTTTTCATGGATATGCTGATGCCCAAATTGGATGGCCTTGAAACCTTGAAAGCCATTCGTGCCCAGGAAAAGGTAGATGGCGGTCATTTGCCCATCATCATGGTGACAGCCCATGCCGACCGCATTGACCAGTTCATGTATCAAAAAGCCGGTGCTGACGGCCTGGTTTCCAAGCCCTTTGATATGGAAAAATTGCATTCAGCCTTGCAACACTTGTTGAATGGTCATAACCAGACCGCCCCATGACACCCCGAAGAAGGTAGCTATGACAATGAAAGCCAATATTCTGATTGTGGATGATGAACCCGCGAACCGGCTCATTCTGGAAGACCTGCTGGAGAAACATTATTCAGTCCATGCAATCAATAATGGACGCCAGACCCAAGACTACCTGACAACGGTGGGACATGTAGAACTGATTTTGCTCGATGTCATGATGCCGGACATGGATGGTTTTGAGGTTTGCCGCTGGATCAAGGACGACCCTGAACTTCAGGATATACCTGTCCTGTTTTTGACGTGTCTGCGCAGCGAAGCCGATGAGGAGCATGGCCTGGCCTTAGGGGCTGTGGACTTTATCCACAAACCGTTTTCGCCTTCCGTGGTGCTGGCACGGGTACGCAACCACCTCGAACTGTCACGCACACATCAGCAGATGAGTGACCGCAACTTTACTTTGGCAGGTTTGGTCAATGAGCGCACACAAGCACTTATATACGAGAAAAATCAAGTGATTCTTTCGCAGGAAGCGACTCTCCGTTCACTGTCTAACCTAGTCGAGATACGCGATAACGAGACCAGCAACCATATTCACCGTACCCAGAATTACGTTCGCGTATTGGCCGAGCGATTGAGTCTGCACCCACGCTTTGCCAAAGAACTCAGCAAGGACGTCATTGCCTTGCTGTTCAAGTCGGCACCACTGCACGATGTGGGCAAGGTTGCCATTCCCGATGCTATTTTGCATAAACACGGAAAGCTCACCAACGAAGAATGGATCATCATGAAACGTCACACCGAGTATGGCCGCAACGCTTTGAGTCAGGCAGAAAGTGACAGCGACAAAGCAGTTAACTTTTTGAGTTACGCGAGAGAGATTGCTTATGGCCATCACGAAAAATGGGATGGATCGGGTTATCCACAAGGCCTGTCTGGTGATGCCATTCCTCTGTCGGCGCGCATCATGGCAGTAGCCGATGTTTACGATGCACTGATTTCAAAACGTGTTTATAAGCCGGCATTTCCTCATGACAAGGCTATCAGCATCATCATCGAAGGGCGCGCAACGCATTTTGATCCAGACATTGTTGATGCACTACGCGATATTTCCGACGAGTTTCTGGCCATCGCAACAAGTTATAGTGATCTGAAAAATGAGTACAAACAAATCGTAACCGTTTAGGATATGGTCAAGAATAAGTTGTGCATTTGGCCGTCAGAGTTAAAGATGCAATGCTAGGCGCAAATCGTGCGGTGTGGCCCAGCCACATAAGCGATTTGTAACGAC
>CAIYWD010000081.1 GCA_903929815.1 uncultured beta proteobacterium | reverse complement strand
TTGTATGCATGGAGACCAAAATACACTGGATTCCCGCCTTCGCGGGAATGACGACATCTGGGCCAGGGGTCTAAACGGTAAACGGTTACGTCGTGGTGTGTGGCTGTATAAAGTGTGGATCATTATTTTTTGCAAGGACTTTATTTTTATGAGTGATATTGCTGTATCAGTCAGCCTTTTGGCCCTGGTTTCTGTATTGGGTTTATGGCTTGGCGGCCTTCAGATTCGCGGTGTGGGCTTTGGCATAGGCGGCGTTCTGTTTGGCGGTATTTTTGTAGGTCACTTTGTTCAGAAAAGTGGCATACAACTGGATTTGCACACGCTGCACTTTGTACGCGAGTTTGGGTTGATTTTGTTTGTTTATACCATCGGTATTCAGGTCGGCCCCGGTTTTTTCTCGTCGTTTAAAAGCAGTGGGCTTCGGCTCAACGGTTTTGCTGCATTACTGGTGATTTTGGGTTGCCTGGTCACAGTTTGTTTGCACATTTTTGCGGATGTGCCACTGACTGAGGTTCTGGGTGTTTTCTCTGGTGCTGTCACCAACACACCGTCTTTGGGTGCAGGTCAACAAATATTGACTGAACTTGGCGCACCAGCCCAAGGTATTTCCGGCATGGGTATAGCTTACGCAGTAGCCTACCCCTTTGGTATTTGCGGTATTTTGTTGTCAATGTGGTTGATACGCCTGGTTTTCAAGATCGACGTCAACAAAGAGGCGCATGACTTTGACAAGCACGCGGGCATGATGAAAGAGGGCTTGGCCACCATGAATGTGGCTTTGCGCAATGCCAATTTGGGCGGTTTGGCCTTGAAGGATGTGCCGGTGCTCGCCAATGGCAAGGTCATCTGCTCTCGTCTGAAGCGTGATGACACGCTCTCGGTTCCCAAGCCACAAACCACGCTACAGCCTGATGACATTTTGCATTTGGTCGGCGATCGCGAAGCCTTGCGACTGGCACAGTTGGTCATTGGCGAAGAGGTGCAGGCATCGCTTTCGACACACGGCACCGACATGCGTGTCGAGCGTGTGGTGGTGACCAACGTCAAAGTCATCGGCAAGCGTATCTCCGACTTGGCCTTGCCACAAACTTACGACGTGGTCATTTCTCGTCTCAACCGTTCAGGCATGGAGCTGGTGCCCGAGTCACAAACAACGCTGCAATTTGGTGACATTCTCAACTTGGTGGGTATGCCCGATGCCATCGAGGCGGTCGCCGGATTGGTGGGGAATGCCAAGCAAAAACTGCAACAGGTTCACATGTTGCCCGTGTTTATTGGTATTGGGCTGGGTGTTCTTGTGGGTTCGATAGCGTTACCTGTGCCTGGCATTCCCGCAGCACTCAAACTGGGGCTGGCCGGTGGGCCTCTGGTGGTGGCTTTGATTCTTTCGCGCATTGGCAGTGTAGGAACGCTGCACTGGTTCATGCCCCCTAGCGCCAATCTGGCACTTCGTGAACTGGGCATTGTTTTGTTCCTGGCAGTGGTAGGTCTGTTGTCAGGTGGGAAATTCGTAGAGACTTTGATCAATGGTTCAGGAATGACCTGGCTGATGTGCGGTGTTGCCATCACCTTGATTCCCCTTTTGATTGTTGGTTTTATGGCGCGTATGGTGGATAAAACCAATTATTTGACTTTATGTGGATTGTTGGCCGGCTCCATGACAGATCCTCCGGCACTTGCTTTTGCCAACGGCATGCACCCCACCAGCGGCGCTGCTGCGCTGTCTTATGTCACCGTTTATCCCTTGGTAATGTTCATGCGCATCGTGGCACCCCAGTTGCTGGCCTTGCTGCTTTGGGCACCGCTTTAGGGTTAGAGATGTTCCACTTAGGATATGGTTAGCCATATCCTTATGGAACTGCGAAGACGATCTAAGTCAACAATAAGTTGTGCATTTGGCCGTCAGAGTTGGGATGCAATGCTAGGCGCAAATCGCTTATGTGGCCTATTGCACGGTGATCGAAGCCATTCGCCACAATGGGATAAGCCGCTGAAATTCCATGTCAAATCGCTGATTGATGCGCTTGGCTTCTGCATCTTGCTCAGACAGGAATCTCTCCTGAACTGCCAGCGATTGTTTGACTTCGTCCATTTGACGGCGTAATTTGAAAGGTATTTTGCTGGGGTCTTTTTGGTAAAAGGCCAATTCGTCGGTTAGTTTACTGCGCTCTTGCAACAGTTCGAGCATCCGCGCTGTGGCAATTTGTTTGATACGGTCAATATTGGCCAGGGCTTCGGCTCTTTCCTTTTGATGAACTTCCAGGTTGGGGTAGCGAGCCAGCAGCGCACGATCGCGCTTTTTCTCTTCTTGCAGTCGCACCTGTTCAGCCTGTTCCAGCTTCTTTTGAGCCTCAAGCAGGCTCAATTCCCGCTCCGTCAATACCGGCCCCACTTTGGCTTTGACTGTGCCGCTGGGGTTCAAAAGAGTCTGTTCACGATCACGGCATTCCATGATGGGTCGGTCAGAGGTCAGCTTTCTGCCCCTGGCATCGGTACAGGTGTAAATATCGGGTATGGTACTTGGGGTCTGCGCGATACCTCCTGGGACCATCGTTAAAAGCAACAGTGCATAAAAACCCGATCGCAAACGCAGGGGTGGCCAAGATGGAAAAAACATAAAAAAATTCATCATTGATCGTTGACACCGTAACGTGTCCGGTAAGCCAATACCTGCTGATATGCAGCGGCCAATTCGGGTGTCCTGTGGTGGTGCAGGTAATCCATCAGGTCACACAACCGTGCAATTGAACACACCTGCAAGCCTAAGTGACGTTGGACATGTTGCACTGCACTCCAACCAACATCATGGCCTGATGCTGTGGCCTTTTCCTGTCGATCCAGCGCAATCACAACGGCTTGTGCTGATGCACCTGCGTTTTGAATCAAGGCTACAGATTCCAAAACGGCTGTGCCCGCAGACATCACATCATCCACAATCAGCACCCGCCCCTTGAGCGGCGCGCCCACCAAAGTGCCACCTTCGCCGTGATTTTTGGTTTCTTTGCGGTTGTAAGCAAAGGGTTTGTTGTGCCCTAACCGCGCAAGTTCAACACACAAAGCAGCACCCAAGGGAATGCCTTTGTAGGCTGGGCCAAAAATCATGTCAAACACAATGCCGCTGCCAAGCAGTCGCTGTGCATAAAATTGAGCCAGTCGGCTGAGTTTGTCGCCATCGTCAAACAGACCTGCGTTGAAAAAATAGGGGCTTAAGCGACCCGCTTTGGTCTTGAATTCACCAAAACGCAGCACACCACAATCCACTGCAAACTTCACAAAGTCCTGGGCTGTCACATCGGTCACTGAATTTTGAGAGGTGTGCTTACCATCTTGCTCTGTCATGAGGAATTCCTTGTTGAAATTATCCAGTCTTAACCTGAACGGTATTCGTTCTGCCAGCAGCAAAGGCTTGCAGGCGTGGGTGGCTCAAATTGCGCCCGATTGTATTTGTGTGCAAGAGATCAAGGCGCAAGCGCCTGATGTGATGAGCCGCTTGGACCAACTCGCCGGACTTCGCGGCTACTTTCATTTTGCAAATAAAAAAGGGTATTCAGGTGTGGGCATTTACACCCGCCATACGCCTGGCAACGTGGTAGTGGGTTTTGGCAATCCCGAATTTGATGCCGAAGGGCGCTACATCGAACTGCAGTTTGACAGTCCCTCATCCAAGCTGTCCATTATCAGTTGCTATTTTCCCAGTGGGTCATCAAGTGAGGATCGCCAGCAGGCCAAATACCGATTTTTAGCCGCCATCTATCCCCATTTGCAGCAACTCAAGGCGCAGCGAGAATTTATCTTGTGCGGAGATATCAACATTGCGCACCAGGAAATTGACCTGAAAAACTGGAAAGGCAACCAGAAAAACTCAGGCTTCTTGCCACAAGAACGCGCATGGATGACGCAATTGTTAGGCGATGGCGGTTTGGTCGATGTTTATCGGCAACTTCACCCCACGACCACCGACGAGGCCTACACCTGGTGGAGCAATCGCGGACAGGCCTACGCCAAAAATGTAGGGTGGCGGCTTGATTACCATCTGGCCACCCCCAAATTGGCGGCACACGCCATCTCCGTGTCCATTGACAAGAGCCAAAAAATGTCTGACCACGCTCCCATCACGATGGATTACGCTATCGACTTAAACAACGCAAGCTGCCATTGGCTTTGAGTACGAAATGATGCCTAAAGCTGTCTGCAAGACAGTTGCCAATACCATGAAAGGCATCATCCTCTGCGCGGACGACTTTGCATTCAACACAAGTGTGTCGATCGGCATTGTCCGCTTGGCACAGCACCAGCGCATCAGCGCCACCAGCGTGATGGTGTTGTCGCCATTTTGGTCGCGTGATGTGGCGCTGCTTCAAGGCTTACGCGGTCATATTGACGTGGGATTGCATCTGGACTGGACCAGTGACTTTGCCCTAGCCGCAGGTCATGGCTTGTCTTTGGGGGCAGCCATGCGACGTGCCTTGCGATGTGGTTTTGATGACCAACAAGCCAGGAGCCAGATAGCACGGCAACTGGATTTGTTCGAGACCCACTGGCAAGCCGCCCCTGACTATGTTGATGGTCACCAGCATGTGCATCAATTTGCCGGCATTCGTGAAGCTCTGGTGCATGAATTAATGCGCCGTTACGGCCACTTGCCCATCCAGCCCTACCTTCGTTTGTCGCGTTCAGGCACGACAGACTTCAAGGCCTGGGTCATTGCAAAAATGGGTGCAAATGCTCTTGATTTAATAGCTTCAAATGCTTGCCTATCAAGGGCTGGAGCCTTATTTGGCATCTATAATTTTTCGGGTGATACGGCACGTTATGCAACGCTAATGACACGCTGGCTGGCCCAATCCTCGCATGGCGACATTTTGATGTGCCACCCATCAGAAGCCGCAGAGCCAGGCGATGCGCTTGGCACGGCACGATCTCAGGAGTTTGCCTATTTGTTGGGGTCTGGATTTGCACAGGCCCTGACCCAGGCGCATGTGCAATTGGTGCGAGGGCAGGAGATTTTCGTCGAGAGAGGGTGCGATTCACAATGATGTGGTGCAACAAAAAAACAAAAATCCCACCTGACCCCAATGGCACTACATTAAGGAATAAATCTATTTTCAAAGGGGGGACAAATCCAGCGCTTTGCCCAAATAGGCTAACCGTTCTCATTTCCCCCCTTTGAAAAAGGGGGGTTAGGATATGGTCAACAATAAGTTGTGCATTTGGCCGTCAGAGTTGGGATGCAATGCTAGGCGCAAATCGTGCGGTGTGGCCCAGCCACATAAGCGATTTGTAACGACGCAGTGCGCCCAAATCTGACGAG
>CAIYWD010000080.1 GCA_903929815.1 uncultured beta proteobacterium | reverse complement strand
TGGGTTGAAATCCTCCATTCATCGTAACTTAAATTTTTGAAAAAGTGCCAAACCTGATTCCAATTATTTGGCATTTTTACGCATACGGATCAGGAAGTCTGAATTTACGACTCTTCGCAGCTTCACGGCAGAATTGCACCTCTTAGACATTTGAAAACCGGTCAATCTTGACCGCGTGAGGTATATCTGGGGCAAAAAATGTTATGCGGCCATTGCAGGCGCGGCCATGCGCTCGATTCGCTTACGCTCATTGGCAGTTTGTTGTGCCGTCCACAAGTCACGCTGGGTTTGCAGCTTCAGGATGCAAGCGCCTCAATCACTGCGTTTGGATTGTGAGCAATGACGTTGAGTAGTACCAACGCAGCGCCTTGCGGCATACGGTCACCACGCTCCCAATGTCGCAATGTGGCAGTAGAAAATCCAAAGCATGCAGCAAACTGCTCTTGCGTCATACTGACCTTGTTACGCAATTCTTTGATGTTCACTGGACGAGGTCTGTGAATACGGGTTTGCGGCAAACGGCCTTCTGCGTGCTCAATGGCCTCCAGCAGACCCAGTTTGATGCTATCGAATGCTGTACTCATGTGTGTTTCCCTTTCCATATTTGAACCAGTAGTTTGACTAAACCAGCCAAATCATTACGCTCCGCTTTGGACAGATTAACTTTGTCACCCTTGGCAAACAATGTCAATAGGTACAAAGGCATTATTTCATCGTGAAAATAATAGATGATGCGAACGCCACCGCTTTTCCCTTGTCCACCTCGCCCCCACCGAAGTTTTCTAACACCGCCCGTGCCCTCTATCAAGTCACCCGATTTCGGGTGCTCAGCCAAGTAGCGAACGACATCCAAACGCTCGGTTTCCGTCAGCAACTTATCGGCAGTGCGAATAAATTCCGGCAGTTCAGCAACAGTCAACATCATCATATTTGTAATCCAATGGGACAGTTTAACCTGCCACCACGCGCAATTTACCAGGCTGCATGCTGGCATTGAACGTAATCCCTGCTTGTTCCAGAATCCAGGCTTCAATCTTTTCGTGGTGTAGTGCCAGCAGTTCCAATGGACGCACGGTGTAATGCTTTTCAGCGGTTGCGCTGGGTTTGTGACCCTGTATCTGTGCCACCACGCCCACGGGCACTTCAAGCCACTCGGTCAGTGATTTGAATGAACGGCGTAGGCCATGCAAAGTAAGCCCGTCCAATCCGACCGTCCTACATGCTCTGGTGTGCGGAGTGTTTGGCTCAGTCAGGCAGCCGGTCGCACTGGTTGGGCTTGAGAAAACCCACTCATTACGCCTTGGCAGTGGAGCAAGCAAGTGCCAGACATACGGAGTCAATGGGATTTCACGTTCCCCCTCTACCTTGTCGCGAATGTTTATACCCTTCCATTGCGTGTTGGTGTCATCCCATCGCAGAGATAGCACTTCGCCCGGCCTTGCACCGGTCAGCAGCATCACTTGCAGACAGGCAGAAATAACCGGATTTTGAAGCTGTTGCACGGCAGAAAACCATGCTGCCAATTGGCCTTTCTGTAGAACGTCAGACTTGCCCAATGCCTCGCGGGCCCTTTTCGTTTTAGCAGGATTTTTTGCCGGCAACAGGGTTGCATATTTTGGTTGTTCAGCGCACTAGGTAAGAAACACCGTCAGCAGTCGCCATGCCAACCTGGCGGATGATGCGCGGGTTTTGCCTTCACTGTCAGCCCATGCTTCAATCGTGGCTTGGTCAAGGTCTTTGAGTGCCAGTGGCATCAAGGCGGCCAGCGGACCGGGTTTTGTTAATTGCTTACCTCCCCCACGGCGGCCAGACGGTAAACCTCCAGCCTTGGCTTTGTCGATGTGGTCACGGTAATGGAGGTCGCCCCAATGAGGACGGCGTTTTTCAATGTAGGCTGCCCAGACTTCGCCCACAGTAAGGGCTTGAGCTTTATCCTGGATTCCTCAGTAGCCCACTCGGGCGCGTTCAACTGAGGAATCCAGGTTAAATGGCGTTTTTGGAAAAAGTCTGGGATGTCTGGGGGATATGGTCATGAGGGTTGTGTGCGGCGGTGCATCACAAACCCCGCCCCCTCTTGCTGGTCTTCGATGATCCAGAAGTCATTGTGAAAAATAGCAAGCGTTGGCTTATGCGCTATTGAAACAAGAGTGCATTGTGCTTGTTTTATATGCTCAAGCAGTGTTTTATACACTATATTTTCGGTCGTTTCATCAAGGGCGCTGGTGGCTTCATCGGCAAACACCCACTGCGCCGGTTTAAGTAAAACGCGGGCAATGGCCAGCCTTTGAAGCTCACCGCCTGAGAGCGTTTGTCCCCAGGCGGCAATTTCATCCAGCCGCCCTGTCAAATGACCAAGCTGCGCTCTCTCCAGCGCCAAACATAAGGCTTCATCGCCGATGTCTTGCACTGAAGTGGGGTAGGCTAAAGCTTCGCGCAGTGTGCCATTGGGAAAGTAGGGGCGCTGTGGGATAAAAACACAATCCTGCGGACGCTCTATGTGCCCCCTGCAATACGGCCATATCCCTGCGATGCTACGAAACAAAGTTGATTTTCCACTGCCCGATGCGCCTTGAAGCAGCACTTGGCTACAGGGTGCAATATGCCACTGCAAGTGGTTCAACAAGGCTTTGCCGTCGGGCAGTTGAATGGTCACATTGTGTATATTTAATGCTTCTGAATTGATAGCTACTAATGCAGACCTGTCAAGCGTTACAGCCTGAAATGATGATTCAAAACTGGTGAGTCGGTCGGTGGTGGCACGCCAGGCTGCCAGACTGCCGTAACTATCGACAAACCAGCTCAATGCTCCTTGAACATGACCAAAAGCACTGGCAATCTGCGTTAATGCACCCAGTGGAATGGCGCCACTGAAAAAACGCGGCGCTGCCACTACAAACGGAAATACCACGGCGGCCTGTCCAAAAAAACTGGTAAACCACACCAGATTTTTTTGTGCCTTGATCAGCGCCAAGGTGTTATTGAGCACCCGTCCAAAACGTTGATCCAACTGAGTGCGTTCCACAGTTTCACCTCTGTCGAGTGCAATGGCCTCGCTGTATTCGCGGATGCGTACCATGTGGTGACGAAAATCAGCTTCCAAACGCTGCTGTTCAAAATTCAGCTTGATTTGGGGCCGACCAATGAAGTGCGTCACCACACTGCCCGTCACGCAGTAAAGCACAGCCATCCACACCATAAACCCGGGAATATTGAACGACGTGCCCGCCACGGTAAAGGCAAAACTGCCCGACAAGCCCCACAAAATGCCCACAAAACTTGCCAGTGTGACCACAGCGTGGAGCAGCCCCATGATGATGGAGATGGTGTAGCTGGTGAATTGGTTGATGTCTTCTTGAATACGCTGGTCAGGGTTATCTGGATAAGGTGTGTTCTTGGCAAAGCGGGCCAGTTCCAGATGGTAAAACGCTTGGTTGGATAGCCAACGATCCAGATAATGACCCGTCATCCAGGCACGCCAGCGCAGTTGCAGCACTTGCGTTAGGTAAAACCTATAGACAGCCATGATGATGAAAATAAACGCCAGATAAGTGAAGCGCCCCAACTGCGCCCAAAAAACGGCAGCGTTTTTGTCTTGCAGGGCGTTGTAAAACAGTTTGTTCCATTCGTTAAACAAAACCGCCATATAAACCAAAGCCAGGTTCAGCACCACAATACCTGCCAACAAAGCGCGTGCCTTGAATTTTTGATCTGAATAAAAATAGGGCTGCGTCAATGCCCAGGCTTTGGCGATGAAGGCTTTAAAAGTTTTGAGTTTGTTGAGAAACGTCATGAGGTGATGGTCAAAATTACGAATTACGAATCAGCATTGCGTATGCCACTGGCCACGTGGCCTGAGGGCACATGCCGTGCAGCCGATTGGATATGGCCGGTTTGGTCGTCAAAGAAAAAATCAGGTTCAAATTCTCGCAAAAATTCGCCTTTGTCCAAGCCACCTAAAAACATGGCCTCATCGACTTCTACTCGCCAGTTCATCAGTGTGCGAATCGCACGTTCGTGCGCTGGGGCACTTCTAGCAGTGACCAGCGCTGTGCGAATGCGCATGGCAGGAGTGCCTGCGGCTTGCAGCCGTTGCAGTGCAGCCAGTAAGGGTTTGAAAGGGCCATCGGGCAGGGGCAGGGTGGCATGGTCAACTTCATGCTGCTGAAAGGCTTGTAGACCTTGGGCTTGATAAACCCGCTCGGCTTCGTCACTGAACAGCACGGCATCCCCGTCAAAAGCAATGCGAACTTCAGCAGGGTGGGTATCGCTGGCGTGGATGGATTGTGGATAAACCTGCGCGGCGGGAACGCCTGCAGCCAGTGCAGCACGAACATCGCTCAAATGCGCGCTTAAAAACAAATTGGCATGAAGCGGCTTCAGGTAGCGCCAGGGCGATTGGCCGCGTGTAAAGCTGCCACGCTCAATCGACAAGCCATAGTGCTGGGCAGAGCGAAACACCCGCATCCCCGATACGGGGTCATTGCGCGACAAAATCACCACTTCTACAGGCTGACTGCCATCGCCTGCAGATGGGGCTGCATGGTTAAACGCCAGTAATTTTTGAACCAATGAAAAGGCTACCCCTGGCTTGGCGGGAATATCGAGCCTTTGTAATTGCAGCGCCCTATAAGCGCGGTCATCACTTTGCTCAAAAACCAGGTTTTCTTCTTCAAAGTCAAACAGCGCACGGCTGGAAATAGCCACCACCAGTTTGCCATCCAGTGAGGCACTCATGATTGCAAAAAGATGCGATACACAGGGTTGGTGGTTTCTTCAACATAAGGGTAGCCCAGTGTTGATAAAAATTCAGCAAAGGCCAGATCGTCAGATAACGGCACTTGCAAGCCAACCAAAATGCGGCCATAGTCTGCCCCCTGGTTGCGGTAGTGAAACAAGCTGATGTTCCAATTAGGGCGCATCAGGCTTAAAAATTTCAGCAAGGCACCCGGGCGTTCAGGAAACACAAATCGCAGCAAACGCTCCTCTTTTGCAAGCGCGGAATGCCCGCCCACCATGTGCCTGATGTGTTCTTTGGCCAGTTCATCGTGCGTCAAATCGATCGCATCAAAACTGTGTTGGCTCAAGTGCGCAGCAATTTGACCCGATTCGCCTTTGACGGTGGTGGTCAGGCCTACAAAAACATGGGCATGGTAGGCATCGCTGATACGGTAATTGAATTCAGTGACATTTCTGACAGTACTGAAGCCGCCAAAAGCAGGCAGATGGCCAATCAACTCGCAAAACCGCCGAAAACTGCCGCGCTCTTCAGGAATGGTCACAGCAAACAGGGCTTCACGTTCTTCGCCCACTTCAGCACGTTCGGCCACAAAACGCAAGCGATCAAAATTCATGTTCGCGCCGCACAAAATGGCGGCATACGTTTGGCCTGTGGTGTGGTGTGTGGCTGCATATTGTTTGACAGCAGCCACCGAGAGCGCACCGGCAGGCTCCACAATGCTTCGGGTATCGACAAACACATCCTTGATGGCAGCGCAGACCTCATCGGTATCCACCCGCACATAACCATCGACCAAAGCGTTGCCCACCCGAAACGTCTCTTCACCCACCTGTTTCACGGCAGTCCCGTCCGAAAACAGACCCACATCCGACAAAGTGACACGCTCGTGGGCTTCAACAGACTGCACAAAGGCATCTGAATCGTTCATTTGCACACCAATCACCTTGATCTCGGGCCGCACGGCCTTGATGTAATTGGCCACCCCCGCAATCAACCCGCCCCCACCAATGGCGACAAACACAGCGTCCAGTCGGCCAGGACACTGGCGCAATAACTCCATCGCAATCGTGCCCTGGCCGGCAATCACATCGGGATGATCAAATGGGTGAACAAAAGTCAAACCCTGTTTTTTTTCAAGTTCAAGGGAATGGGCATAAGCGTCTGAATAACTCTCGCCAAACAAAACCACCTCGCCACCCAAGCAGCGCACCGCATCCACTTTAAGCCGCGGCGTGGTCGTAGGCATGACGATGACCGCACGTGTACCCAAGCGCTTCGCGCTGAGTGCCACCCCTTGCGCATGGTTGCCAGCAGACGCACAAATCACGCCTTTTTTCAATTGTGTAGCGTTTAAGTGCGCCATCATGTTGTAAGCACCTCGCAGCTTGAAGCTATGCACAGGCTGCTGATCCTCGCGTTTGAGCAAAACGGTGTTGTTCAGGCGTGTGCTTAAATTTTGGGCGACTTCCAGGGCGGACTCTATCGCCACGTCATAAACGCGGGCCGTCAGAATTTTTTTCAAGTAGTCGTCCGGGGTGAGGGTAGATGTTTTCATGAAGACAGAGTTTTTTGGAGAAAATCAATATCCCCAATGTATTACAGATAATCAGCAAACATGACATCTTCGATGTTTGCCAGATGACATTAATGCATCTAAAACATTTAATCTTTTGCCACGAATTGCAAGAATCAAGTGTTGGCATCCGATTTTTGTCCACGCATGTCGATTGGGATGAACAGATGAAAACTCTGACTCATCCAAGTAGGCCAAGAACAATTTCACTTGACTTAGGATATGGTTAACAATAAATTGTGCATTGGGATCGTTTCTCTTTTTAACGAATGCCAGAGTCATTTTTCAAAAGCGATTATTTTTCTTTAACAAGGCACGAATTGTTGCCACATGAACAGTGGTTCCGTCGTTTTGAAGGTGAATTTTCAAAACATCAGCAGCCGACAAAGGGTTTTCATCTACTAAATTTAAAATTTTTTTTTCTTCATCCGGTTTTATTTTGCGCGGAGCGCCTGATCTAGGAAGATCGGCAAGAGATTGAAATCTATTTAACAACCAATTTTTTCTGGTTGTTTCAACGGTTGGTCTGCTTAATTCCATTTTTTCTGCTACTTTTACACAACTGAACCCTTGAGCAAGCCATAAAAGCGTTAAGGCACGTTCTCTGATTCTCC
>CAIYWD010000079.1 GCA_903929815.1 uncultured beta proteobacterium | reverse complement strand
CATTTCTGGCGGGCGAATCATTTGGGGTGTCAAGCAAGTTTTGAATTTATTTAGTTTCAATCCACGCCCTCCATTTCTGGCGGGCGAATCATATTATGTTCAATACATGAGTAGCATTGGTCGTGTTTCAATCCACGCCCTCCATTTCTGGCGGGCGAATCCCAGGTCTCTCGAATGATGCTTTTGGTGGCATCGTGTTTCAATCCACGCCCTCCATTTCTGGCGGGCGAATCCCAAAGGCTTGGAAGTAGCTGATAAGCTGCACCAGGTTTCAATCCACGCCCTCCATTTCTGGCGGGCGAATCAGGTATAAACCTCGCCGCACAGCAAAAACGCGGCGGTTTCAATCCACGCCCTCCATTTCTGGCGGGCGAATCATTGATAGGCTGACTTTGATTCAACGGCCAGCTCGTTTCAATCCACGCCCTCCATTTCTGGCGGGCGAATCAACCGGTGATGTAGTTTTCGGTGATGTCAATTCGCGTTTCAATCCACGCCCTCCATTTCTGGCGGGCGAATCCTGCCAGTGCCTTTGTCGCACGAATACGTAGTGAGTTTCAATCCACGCCCTCCATTTCTGGCGGGCGAATCAATCTGGTTTTGAGTGGCACACTGGACATACAACGTTTCAATCCACGCCCTCCATTTCTGGCGGGCGAATCCACCGTGTGCCCATCACACCGGACATAAGACTTTGTTTCAATCCACGCCCTCCATTTCTGGCGGGCGAATCATCATCATCACTCAAAATCCCATGTTGATTGATCAGTTTCAATCCACGCCCTCCATTTCTGGCGGGCGAATCCATTAAAAAAGCCGCTAAAGTATTCATTATTATTGTTTCAATCCACGCCCTCCATTTCTGGCGGGCGAATCCTGCCATGCGCACCCACTGCACCCAGTGCGAAATTGTTTCAATCCACGCCCTCCATTTCTGGCGGGCGAATCGCGGCTTGCCGCGACGGGCGCTACATGGTGGATGAGTTTCAATCCACGCCCTCCATTTCTGGCGGGCGAATCGCCCGTGCGACGATTGAGCAGTACAACGGCACACCGTTTCAATCCACGCCCTCCATTTCTGGCGGGCGAATCTTGGTGCCTTGCCATACGCCAAAACTGCCCACAATGTTTCAATCCACGCCCTCCATTTCTGGCGGGCGAATCTTCACCCCGCCACGCAATCCCGCGTGAAAGGAGTGTTTCAATCCACGCCCTCCATTTCTGGCGGGCGAATCGGCTCGCAGGCAATCCATTGATAAAAATTAAATTTCCCGCAAGCCGACGCGAACTATACCGCATTTAACAGGTCGAACAACCATTTGGCGCTGACAAAATTCAAATAGACAATTAAAATCAGTACTTTACAAAGAACGCGAACCTCGCAGTCAAGATGGCTTCACTTTGGGTTCGCGCAACCAAAATTCACGCCAATGACGGTTTTCCGACAACAGGACATCTATCACAACACCAACGGCCCTTCAAAATCCACCGCCTTGAAAACGCCGTGCTCAATCACTTCGAACCCGCGCGTGCCAGGCATGCGGTACAGGCGCAAACAATCCGTTTTAGGGTCAATTTCAGCCAACAGTTCGCGCTCCAGGGTTTCAAATTTGGCAAGGTCGAGCTGACACTCAAACACCGACTTTTGTACCCGCTGTCCGGTGCTTTCGCACACCCGAGCCACTCGGCGTAAGCGGCGGCGACCGGCTTTGGTTTCAGTATTCACGTCATAACAAACCAGTATCAGCATAATCCTGGATTCCTCAGTTGACCTTATTATCTTCACTAAACCGTTATGAAAATTGATATTTATTACTTCTCAGGTCACCTACTTCGCCACAAACGGCACATAGGGCGAGCCGTCTTCACGCAACGCCCGTGCCATCAAGCGGGCCTGCACCAGCGGCACTAGACCAAGCGGCACTGACTGCGCCAGCAGCGGATGGTTGATTTCATCCTTTTTGCGTTCCTGAAATGCCACCACCACCGCTTTGCGCGCATCTGGCTCCAGCGATACACCGCCCCCCTCGCGCAGTACAAAGTCCTTGGCCGTTAACTGTCCCCGGTTGATTAGCGTCAATGCCAGTCGGTCTGCCCACGGGCGAAACTCTTCCATCAAATCCAGTGCCAACGCTGCGCGCCCCGGTCGCAGCGCATGCAAATAGCCGACCTGGGGATCCAGACCGGCGGCTTCCAGTGCGCTGCGGCAGTCATTCATCCATAGTGAATACAGAAACGACAGCATGGCGTTGAAACGGTCACGCGGCGGGCGGCGGGTACGCCCATTCATGGCAAACGGTTCACGTTGATCGGCGCGCACCAGCAGGTTCAAGCCGCTGAAATACTGACGGGCGGCTTCGCCCTCCACTCCGCGCAAGGCATCCAGACTGGACACGCCAGGCAGCGCACGCAGGCTGGCGGCCAAGTCATCAGCAAGACGGGTTAATACACGGGCTTCTTCTTCAGCCTTGGCTTCGCGGGCGCCACGCTGTAGCACTTGCCGAGTGTTCTTGATTTTGCCCGCGACACTGGCGCGCGCCATATCCAAAGTGAAAGCCGGGTCGGCCAACCGCTGAAATTGGGCTTGGCGCAACAGCACATTGCCTGAGACAGCGCCCTCAAGTCGCGCCTTGAACCGTCCATTGTTATCAAGCAGCACAAGCGCCACGCCATCCTCAGCCAGCCGGTGCATCAGTGGCGCTGATATGCCAGCATGGCCAAAACTCACCACTGAACTCAAATGGTGCAGAGGCACGCGAAGCCGTGTTTCGTGTGCCACCTCCACCCGCAACGTGTCGTTGTCCAGGTGCAAATAGGTGTCTGCCGTGGTGATGTAAAGGGTGTTAAGGAGTTGCATAGGCACAAAATATCAGGCATCGGGATCAAACAGCGCCGCGCGCGCCGCCACCAAACCCGAATGGGTGGCCTGCGGCTGGCAACGCTCTTGCAACGAACAGGCTTTGCAGCGTTTGGCAGACTGCTGGCCTTGCAGGGGTGGCGGCAATTGCGCAGAGGCCAACATCTGGCGAATTTCGCTGGCGGCCTGCACCACATCGGCACGCAGTTGCTCGGTGATGGGTACGATGCGACGGCGCTTGGATGTGGCGTAGTAGATGGCGCCTTCATTGACTGGCTTGCCCGTCATGGATTGCAGACACATAGCCTGCGCTGCCAATTGCACGTCATCACAGGCGGCAATATCGGCGGCTTTGTTCCGGCTGCCGTGCTTGTATTCCACCGGATAGGGTACGCCGCCTGCCAAAAATTCAACCACATCGGATTTGCCGATCAAACCCAGTTCGTCATGCCACAAAGGCAAGGCACGCTCCACCCGAACTCCTTTGGCGGTTTCAACACAGGGCTGATCGGCCTTGGCATGGACGGCCTGGCCGCGAAGAGTATGGACATTGTCGTCAAACACTTGCTCCAGATGGATCAATCCACACTGGCGCGGGCAATAGCGCCAATGTTGCAGGGCGGATAGCGAGATGGGTTCGACTTCATCCATGAGTGGCTTGATGCACAAATGCTTTAGGCGCTTTTGGGTGCCTTGATGACTTTGACTGCCTTTGGCTCAGCCGGTGGCAGGTAATTGGTACCACCGACCTGCCAGTCTGGCTTTCAAGCTGGTTGCGGGCTTGGGCGGCAATGCGGCCACCTGTTTGGGCGGCGGATTTGTTTTCAGCCATACCAGTAGCCTCCACGCTTTCGGCAATTTGGCGGGTAGATAACTCTGCCAGGGCAGTGAAAATCAACTCGGCCTCACTCATGTGGTCGCGCAGATGGTGACTGCTCAGACCTTTCATGTCCTTGTGTTCGGCCACGCTGACGCCTGACCATTCCTGGTGAATGATGTTGGTCAGAATGGCAAATTCGCTGCCTTTTTTGATGTCGTGCTCACTCCAATAGTCGGTGAGTTTGTTGCGCGTTTCCTGCCCCGTCATGCGCTGTTGAATCCACTTGTCACTGCGACCATGCTGCTGCCAGGTCTGGCGGGCGCGGTCAAGCGACAGGGCGGGGTCGGCCATTTCCTGCATACGCTCGTAGCCAACTTTGGCCAACCAGAGTTTGATAGGCTCGGCTTTGGGGCTGGGGATGGACTGGACGATGCGCAGCAAACTTTCTGCGGTAGCGCAGTCAGTTAGCCGCTGCTTACCGTCCGCTGCAGGCAGTTTCAACTGTCGACAGTTTGTCGACAGTTCAGCCCCGTCTTCAGACTTGACGCGTAGCTTCATCTTGAACCAGTAATCGCGAGCGTTTTCACTATCGGTCAGCACTTGTACCACGTCGATCACCGAAAACCACCAGGTTTCGGTGTTTTCGTCATAGACGCGACGGATGGATTGGCCGTCAAATTGGGTAGGCAGGATTTTCATGGCGATGGTCTTTCAGGGCAGTCGTTGTAATGGGTCAAATCTTGGTCATCTGCATTGCTTCTCTCAGGCCACCATCAGTTCGTCGCGTACAAAGTGCAAGCGGCGGATCGCTTGAGGTGATTTGCCGTCATCAAAGTGGCACTGCACAGCGTCCTGGATGGCTGCACGCAATTCAGCTTCTGTATCAGCCTCGGTAAAGATCGACTCGCCCAGCGAGCGTGCGGTAAAACCACCCTCGGGGGCTTGCTCGACGACAAAAACAATCTCGTTCATTTCAGCATTTTCTGATTAAGGTCACGCCCGGCGCGGGCTGGATGGATTGGCCGATGGCCAGGCTTTGACCATCAAACAAGACCGAGTACGCATCAAAACTACGCGCGACTGCACCTGCCTCAACGGGTTTGACTTGCAGGCGGTCAAACAAGGTGTGAGCGGGGGCGTTGCCCAACTCGCAGTCGTGCTTGAAGATGTACAAACCCCGCGTGGACATTTCGCCGCGTGCGGCAGAACGGTCGTGATCAAACATTTGCGACAACGCCTGAAACAGCAATTCAAGATCGTCGTCTCCAAAGCCGGTTTGTTTGGCCAAAAAGGATGAAACAAAGCCGTGGGCAACATAAACACCGTAGGGCACAGTGTGCTTGCGGCCCATGGTTCGGTTGTCACCTTGCTGTTTTTCGGCTTCAGCTTCGGTAGTAACTGCCATCCGGGTAATGGAATGCTCCAGTGACACAACTGGCTCAACCGAACGGGCAAAAGTCAGTTGCACTGGTCCGCGCACCTGGCCGCAGCTCATCTCTCCGGTAGACATCACAGCGCCAAAAGTGCGAATGTCAAAGAAGTTTTGACACATCCACTTTCGCGCCAGGGCGACTTCGTCAGCACTGCCTTTGCGCTTTTCCTTGGGTGCCTTTTTCTTTTTGGCATCCGTGGTTTCTGTAGCACCAAACATATCACCATCAGCGGACGTTTCAGCAGTCGATTCAGCGGCATCGAGTTTCAAAGCGGTATAAGCGCGCTGATGCTCCAGATTCAAAATCGCTTTTTCTCGCACATAAATTTCAAATCGTTTTTCGCCGGGTGCAAATTGATTGGCAAAGCGCTCTTCGCCGGTGGTCGGGTCGGTGTTGTCGGTGGCCTTGACCAATCCAACAAAGTTGCGCACTTTGCGCTTGATGGACACATCCGTCACTAAACCGTGGCCGGATTCGGCATCAAGGCGCGGCATGTTGCCGGCATCCGGGTCGCCGTTGGGGTTGCCGTCTTTCACGTCAAAAATAAGAACAAAATCATAGCGATTGGCGAGATTCATGATGGGTTTCCTTCTGGGGTGATGGGGGATTGGTCAGGTTTTTTGGTAAAAAAATCTTGCCGCTGGTGGTAATAACCCAGAGCAAAGCGGCCTTGGTCTTGCAGTGGCAAATGTTTGGGAAAGTCAGCCACTGTGCTCAAGATTTCGCCCAGCAGCTTTTCAAACCCTACGCCGCGCCCAACAGACAGTTTTTTAAGGTGCGAGTTTTTAAGCCGTAGCAAAGTGGTGAACACGGCCACGGGCGTGCTGGAGGCTGCACCATAGTAGCGATCTCGAATGGTGGCATTGAGGCCGGGGCTGGCCTCTTCCTGGATTTTTTCCAGTGTGGCAAATAGCCGCCCCATCCGGTAAGCCGGGCTGGGGTTGGTTAGATCAAGCATGGGTAAGAACTCCTTTTCTGGTGGCAAGTTGGAAGGGGTGACAGAGGAACGGCGAATCTGGCGGTTGAGGCAAGCCTTGATGGCGGCAGCACGCAAATAGCCGACGTGTTGTTCAGCCCTGCAGCGACCAACAGCAGCATTGAGCCACAGACTGGGGTAAGGCACATCTGCTCCTGCAAAAATGGCATCAACGATGGCACCACCCAGATTGGGCGGAATGTTGTCTGCCTTGTTTTGCACGGCAACCGCCGCCAACAATCTGAACAGTGAGGGGTACTGCGGGTCATGTTGGCCGCGCACTATTTCAAGATCAGTGAAATGCTGACTGATGCGCTCACCCAATTCAGCCAATGGCAGACAATGGTAAAAACGAATGCTGATGCGTGCAGCATTGGGTGCCAGCCCCAACACATGAAAACGGTTGGCACCTTCGTCGCCCCCCAACTTTCCGGTGTGCATGGCTGAAAGCAAAGCATGAACAGCACGCGTCCCCTGATCGGGGTCATCTTTGGGTGGTTCACCAAAAATATTGGGGATGGTGGTTTCAAATGCTGATTCTTTTTCTGCCCAAAACACGGTGGAGGCATCGCCCACTTGAATACGTTGCGTGGAATCGCGGCGCAGTAGATGATTCAGGGCTGTGGTGTAAGCAAAGGCCACAGCCTGACTCACCGGCGCGTTTTCACCTTGTCGCTCGGTTTTGCCATACGACTCAAAGGCTCTGGCGTTGAAAGACACAATATTGGCACCAGCCGTTTGCGCGCCCCACACGCCTTTGATGGCGGCGTGCAGACGCTGCACTGGCGCATCCTCACCACTGACCAGGCACATGGCACGCTTTGTATCGGTAGGCGCAGCCGCATTGCGCAGGGCTTTGATGATTGCCGGGCGCTGGCAAATCAAATCAACGTCGCCATGCAAACGAAAGCTCATCACCGCGTTGGCTTCGAGCGCTTGCGCCCAAGCGGCTTGCGCTTCAAGCACAGCCCAATCGACACGGTCAAAAAACTGCAATACCGCTTGTAGGCCGATGTCATCCTGGGCAGACGCTGGCAGCGCTTGAATGCGAGCTACAAATTGCGCGTGCTGCTCTTTGACCCGATCAGGTTTGCCTTTGGTGTCCACGCCCAACACATATTCCAGCGTGTCCCATAGCAAATTGGCAATCACACCTGCCGTCTTTTTCTCGCCTTGCGGAACGCGAAAACTTTGGGCGATTTTTTTCTTGCCATTTTGAATGCGTGTGTCCACCAACTGAACCAATTTACCCTCTTGGGTAATCTCCAGAAGAAAGGGGATTTCTTTCTGTTCCAGTCCAAAAGTTGGCAAACGCTGCGCGGGGTCGGCATCGTCACATTTGCGGTGATAGTAGGAGTCAAGTGCCTGCAAAATCATCCTCGTGTCTCCTCAAAAGGCGGAACTTCAACCACGCCGGCCACCATCTTTGCATTAAAAAAGCGCGGCTGCGGGTCAGACGGGTTCGTGAAATCCAGGTCATGCAGCATCCACCCCAGTTCACGGGTTTCATCAATGGGCGCTTTAGATGTTGGCGCATCAGTTTCCACCAGGCGAACGTCCGCTGCAAACTCACGACAACCCAGATAGGGCTGGTTCACGCACTGCCCTTTTCGGGCACGGCGGGCAAACATCTCGGTGTATTTCATCAAAGGCTCAGCGATGCCATGCGAAAGCGACAAAGTGGCGTGAATGCGGTAAGCCACATCGCGCAAAAAGTAACCGGCGCGCTGCTGGCGCTCGTCTTCGATGTAGAGCGCAAGCAAGCCACTGCCTGCCGTCATGGCCTGCTGCACATTGCGGGTGGATACCACTGCGCTAACCTCATTGCGCCGCAGGTTCATCCAGCGAATGGGTCGAAGCACCTCAATGCGATGCACCCGCCATCGAATGGCTGGCTTCCACAAAATGGCCTCAAAAATGGAACGTGCCGCCGAGGGCGTCATCACGTCATACGAGACGCGCTCGACCTTCATTTCGGGCCGTGTAAAGCAGGCGAACGGGCCTGAGACTTCAAGACAAAAATGAGTCATATCATCCTTTCAAAGAACAAAGCCACCCGGGTTATAGACATCATCGCACGGTTTGAGTCCCAGCATGGGGTCGTAAACATTTTCTGCATTCACCTGCACATAAAGCCCTAGCATGGGTAGCGTCAAACTGCCCTGCGCCAGCAGGGTGTCAGCCACCCGTTGGTGGATGCTGACGGTGTAGCGCTGGAGCTTGCGCATCAGCCAGCGTGCAGGGCCAAGAGCAGCCAGCTCACCCAGCAGCTTTTCAATCTCGTCACTGTGCGCTGCATAGCGAACCACAACTGTGGCCATATCCTTGTCGTCAATCAGACGAAACGCATCGGCAGCAGAGCGAAACTGCACGGCCAAATCGGGTTGTCCCTTGAGCATCGCCACAACGCCTTTGCTGTCCAAATTGACTGTGCTGTAAAACTGCTGAAAGTAGCGTGCAAACAAACTGCGCTCCAGCGGGTCAGCATGCTGACCGTGCAAAGCACTGACGCAGGATTGTGCCGCCTTGCGCAAATGTCCTACCGGCGGTGGTTCTGGCGGCACAAAAACCACAACGCGCCCCTTGCCATTCAAACCCCCTTCGCGGTTACAGCGCCCTGCGGCTTGCGCTATCGAGTCCAGTCCGGCTGTCGCACGATAGACCACCGGAAAATCAATATCCACTCCCGCCTCAACCAATTGCGTGCTGACCACACGCAGCGCCAGCAAGTCGCGCCCCTCACGCTTTGCTAAAAGCCGGGCCTTGATGTGGTCAATAACCGCCTTGCGATGCGCGCCACACATCAGTGCCGACAAATGCAGGGTGCCAGGTGGCAGCAAGCGATGCAATTCACGAGCGGCTTTGCGGGTACTGACAATGGCCAGCACGCAGTCTTCAGATTCAATGTACGCGGCAATTTCAGCCCAGGGTGTTGGTGTGTTCCAGTCGGGTGGCAGTTCGACCGTCACCCGCTTGAGTGCATCAAAAAGGGCATCAGGGTTGTCGATGATTTCACGCACGTTGTCCAGCCCGCGCAGGTTGTGACTGGCATCAAAATAATCGGTGGAATTAAGGGCAGGCTGGGTGGCAGTACACAACACCACGGTGACACCGTAATGTTTGACCAGCAAATTGAGTACGTCCAGAATCGGCTGCAAAAATTCGGGTGGCAGTTGCTGTGCTTCGTCAAGCACGATGACGCTGCCCACGATGTTGTGCAGTTTGCGACAGCGCGATGTTTTTGCTGCAAACAAGGACTCGAACAATTGAACATTGGTGGTGACGATCAGCGGCGCATCCCAGTTTTCACAGGCCAAACGGCTTCTGGCGGTTTCACTTTGGTCTGCTGCGTCGGCCTGGCTGTGGTGCTCTATCAACACCTCATCGCCCAGCGTTTTGAACACCTCACGAAATACGTCGGCAGTTTGTTCGATGATGCTGGTGTAAGGAATGGCATAGATGACACGGCGCTGACCGTGCGTTTGCGCGTGCTGAAGGGCAAACGCCAGACTTGACAGGGTCTTGCCTCCACCGGTTGGCACGGTCAGCGAAAAGAAACCGGCAGGCAACACCGCCTTCTCTCGGCACTGGCGCAAGATGTCGGCACGCAGCACATTCACGGGCGACTGTGTGGCTTGGGCTGCCTTGGCGGCCATGTGTATGTTGAAAGCGGTCAGCATGGCGTCGAGTGTTGGGAAGCCCTCGCGCCGGACAGGTCTGGCCGCATCAAAGTGTGCTTCGGTATCCAGAAAATCAGCATCCACCAGGCACGAAAAAAGCAGACGAACCCACAGTGCAAAGCCGGCTGAACCGCCTGGAATATGGCATAAATCAGGGACAAAACCACCAGCATCCAGAATGCTCGCCAACGGCTGGGCTGCCAGTGCTTCTTGCAACTCGGTTTGGCAGTCAGCTTGCGCCAGCCTCTTTTTAAGCCCACTATCCCAGTCATCCAGACCCGCATGGTGGCCAGCAATCAGGTAAGCCAGCACACGGGCGGCCAGACGACCGTTAGCACCGTGGGTTTTTTCCAGTATTTGCAAAGCCCACAACGCACCGGCAGCCGAATGGGTTTTTTCGCGGCCGCCTACTCTGCACTCAATGTGCGCATCATCAGGGTTGTCTGACTTTTGCAGGTAGCGTTGAAACCCCGCGCGATACTTGCCCAAGTCATGCCACAGCCCCGCCTGCCAGGCCCAGCGCTGTGTTTCTGTGCCAGTTTCAAATGCCTGTGAAAACCCGGCCGCCATGCTGGCCACAGACCGTAGATGGTGGGAGAGAAGATGCCCACCAGAATGTGCGAAAGACTCTGACATTGTGAAATCCTCCTGAAGTTTTTGATCTGTGCGTAACCGTTTAGACCCCTCTGTTTTGGGGCCATGACAGAACAGCGTCCCATAAAAATCAATTACTTGGGGAATACTGCGCTAAAAATCGCGGGGGGGGGGGGGGCTAAACGGTTACATCTGTGCAGATGTGACAAATGCAAAGTCTCACCCAGTGATCCTGACGGGGGTGCGATTCAAAGTGATGTAGATGTGGCAATATTTACCTGTCAAGCTGCGCGAACTTGAGTGAGTTTTTTTGTATAACAAATCGGCCTCTAGCGCCCGTCCTGCTTGCATAGTTAACCATCTTTTTAATAGTAAACTAGGCGAATAAATTCGCCTAACTCTTCTCCTTGTATGTATCCATGTTGGCTGCTCCACATCACTTTGAATCGCATCCCCTGACGGGCTTTGCGCTCTTGGTTGTACGTTTTAGACGTATCCTGTGACCCATCATTCCACCACATAAGGATATGGTCAACAATAAGTTCCGCATTTGGCCGTCAGAGTTAAAGATGCAATGCCAGGCGCAAACCGCGCAGTGTGGCCCAGCCACATCAGCGATTTGTAACGACGCAGTGCGCCCAAATCTGACAAGCCAAATGCACAACTTATTATGTCTATATCCTTAGTTCTTCTTTGCCTGTGCATGCTCAATGCGCTGTGCGATTTCATTCATGTCACGCAGAATTTCTTTAGTAGGCTGACCCGTCAGTTTGGATACTTTATTCAAAAACTCGTCAGTGAATTCAATATCAAAAATAATCCTGGTTGACTGACACTTTGGACAACATGCACTATCAGCATAGAATTTATCAAAAGGTGACTTGAAAAATACATTGATTATTCCATATTCTTGCTTGATGAATGAACTAATGATGCCCTGAATTTTATCATCGCAACGATCGTCTTTTTTGACACCCATAATCCTAAAAATCTTTCTGGTGAAATCTGTACTGTGTCCACAGTCTTCGCACTTCACAGGTTTAAGTAAATTGAATTTACTCAATTTCAATATATCTATCGTTTCACCATCATTTAACAACTCTACATTCATTACATTCGACATGAATTTCCTTTGATTTATTGACTAAATTTCTTGTGATGCCTGATGTCCTACAGACCACACGCCCTTGTACATATCAAAATATGCGACAAACACGACAATCTTACAGCAACAATGTGTTGATCAGATTTATCCATTCACCGCAGAGGTAACCGTTTAGACCCCCCCTGCGATTTTTGGCGAAGTATGCCCCAAGTGATTGATTTTTATGAGACGCCGTTCTGTCATGGCCTCAAAACAGAGGGGGGGTCTAAACGGTTACCCGCAGAGTGTGATTCAAAGTAATGTATCTAAGTGGTACTCTGGAACGTGGCATTTTGAATACACTCGCAAAGTTTCAATGTATCGGCTAGCATACTGTAACCGTTTAGATCCCCCCTATCACGTTTGATAGCAATCAATTTCAATTTATACTTGGCGACCGTAACCGTTTAGACCCCACCATCGTCATTCCCGCGAAGGCGGGAATCCAGACTGCCTTTGGTACCCTGGTAACCCAACATGCACTGGATTCCCGCCTTCGCGGGAATGACTGCATTTGACATGAGGTCTAAACGGTTATCCGCATTTGGCTCGTCAGTCGCGTAAAACGATTGTTTTGCAGAAATTTTTGTTTGAAAAAAAGTAATCATAAATATATGATATTATTTAGAAAATAACTTTTCGTTCAAGCACTAGATACGAATGGAGGTATTCATGAATTTCTTCAACCTGATGCAGTGGCATCCCGGTCGAATTATCACGATGACACAGCCAGGGCTGATCTGTTTTGCACGATTACGTCATCGGCGCTGGCCGAGTCCGATCCGTGCATACGGGACAGCATACTGTCCTTGTTGCCGACAGAAATTCAGCGGGATAATGCATTGCTGAAAGCCGAATATCAAATTCTCGATAATGGCAAATTCATGGTTATCCTGACCAACATTACCGAGAAGCGGCGTATGGAATGTCTGCTGGAAAGCGAACGACATCGTCTTGAAATAATCGTGATGGCCGTTTCTGACAGCCGTAACTTCTTCGACACTTCGGATGCTTTCTGCGAGTTTCTTGCGCACGGTTTGCCAAATAAGCTCAATGGAACGGCTGCACCGCAAATCCTGGCGAAGGAGCTTTACCGCGAAATCCACACCTATAAGGGCGTGTTGAATCAGTTCAGCTTTCCCACTACACCCAGGATGCTGCATGACATCGAAACCTGTTTGTCGGGTTTGCTGCTTCTTGGCGATACGTTGACAAGACAGAAAATCGCCGAGCTTGTTTCGCCAGAAATCCTGCAACCGGTTTTCGATAAGGATCTTGCCATTTTGTCTGAAGCACTTGGCAAAGAATTCTTGGTGAATAGGGAACAAATCATTCTGTCCGATACTCAGGCGCAGCAACTGGAGAAACTGGCAAAACAACTCCTGCGTGGAGAAACTATTGATATCTCTGTCATTTTCACCTTGCGCAAGGTTTCCTTCAGGGATGTACTCATGGGCTTTAACGTCCTGGTGAAACAGGCGGCCGAACGTGTGGGAAAGGATGTAGCGCCCCTTGAGGTAATAGGAGGCGCTGATGTCTGGATTAATCCGAAGCCCTATAAAGCATTTTTCCGTTCCCTCGTGCATGTTTTTCGCAATGCCGTAGCACATGGCTTGGCGACTCCCGATGGCCGTTGGGAGGCCGAAAAGGACGAAGCCGGCAAAATCACGTGCCGTGTCGCAGTGGAGGGTAATACCATCAAATTGGTGATTGCGGATGACGGTGCTGGCATCAACCTCGATGCGCTGCGTGAGCGAGCTGTGGCAACTGGAATTTATGGTGCGGGTGAGGTGCAGAATGTTCCTGATGAAGAAATAGCCCGTTTGATCTTTATGGACAACATCAGCACCCAAAAAGAAGTGACCGAACTGGCGGGAAGAGGCGTGGGTTTGGCGGCGGTACTCAAAGAAACCAAAAATCTGGGTGGCGAAGTGCTTGTAAAGACAGTTGCTGGTGGGGGAACCCAATTTCTGTTCAACTTACCCTTGTTACAAAAGTCCTTGCATAATGAGGTGAACTCATGACCGATAGAAAACTGGTGGATGAAGTTCAACAGGTGATGCAGTCGGCTATTACCCGAACGTGCAACTATTTCGAGAGTGAATACCGCATCGCTGTGACCGAAGTGAACAATGGTGCAGGGGATCTTGAGTCACTCACCTTGCTGGACATGACCGCGATCGTCGGTATGGGCGGTCGCATCAACCTACTGATTACCTTCAGTTTTGAGGACGGCTTGATTAACATCTTGTACCAGCGGATGACTGAAGATATAGGGGTACAACCCGACGAGGTAGAGATGTACCGAGAGGCTGCGGCTGGGGAGTTGGTGAACACGATTGTGGGACACAGTACGATGGATCTGCAACATCTGGATCACCAAGGTATCTCCATGACACCGCCCATTATTCTTGACCGTGCCAAGACGATTCGACGCATGAAAAATTCGATGTTTTACACGCAGGGACTGAATACGATTTTTGGTCGCATGAACATCAGTCTGGTGGGGCCCCGCGAGCTGTTTGATACCAATCTTGATTACGTGAAGTGAGACTGCAATGGATTCCATGAATATTTTAGTCGTTGACGACTCCCCCATCATCACCAGAAAACTGACCATGATGATAGAACTGCTGGGCTACAAGGTCATCAAAACCGCAGCCAACGGAAGGGACGCTGTCGCCGCTTACAGTGCGTGCCGGCCTGATGTGGTCACCATGGACATCACCATGCCCGAGATGGACGGCATCGAAGCTACCCGCCTCATCATAGGAGAGTTCCCGGACGCGAAAATTATCATGGTGACCTCACACGGTCAGGAAAAAATGGTTATCAATGCACTCAAGGCCGGTGCCAAGGGGTACGTGCTTAAACCTTTTGACGGGCGCAAGATCTATGAGGCTATCCAAAAGGCCTGCCAAAGGGTGATGCTCAAGGACAAACTGCAATCCGAGGTAGTGCAATATGAAGGACATACTTGAATGTAACCGTTTAGACCTCATATAGATGCCCGCATTAACAAAGCGACATGAATCTCAGTCCATCAAACGTGTGCTTTGTGAAATTTGTCGCTTTACCAGCTACTGGATCAATATCAAATGCCGTCATTCCCGCGAAGGCGGGAATCCAGTGCATGTTGGTTTACCAGGGTACAAAGGCAGTCTGGATTCCCGCCTTCGCGGGAATGACGATGGTGGGGTCTAAACGGTTACAACTGAACCAGTGCCGAGATGAACGCATGATTCATGTGCGCAAAAGCGCAAAAGCAGAACCGCAGTTGATACGGATTTACCAAATGTTGGGCATAGATGCCGTGCCTAGCAGCACCGGGTGCGTTTCAAAGTGACGTGGTGCAATACAAAAACCAAATCCCCCCGAACCCCCCTTTTTCAAAGGGGGGACAAATACAGCGCTTTGCCCAAATAGGCTAACCGTTCTCATTCCCCCCCTTTGAAAAAGGGGGTTAGGGGGGATTTGGATGTCGCACCCAAGCAAAGCCACATCACTTTGAAACGCACCCAGCAGCACCAAAAAACTGGTCGTGTGACGTGAAATAACGAGCAAATCAGCAGCTATAAAAACTGAACAAATGCAAGTCGTTGATTTGTAAAAGTGTTTTTTGGTAGTGTTAAACATCGGTTAAGTGGGAAGCCTATCCTAAGTTGGCGCTTATGAGATATCAAGCCTGTCACCCTGACACACCATGCGTTCGAATGTGTCAGCATCCACCCCCGGGCTAAACAAGAAACCTTGTAACTGGTCGCAGCCCAAATTGCGCAAAAAATCCATCTGCTCCACGGTTTCAATTCCTTCGGCAACAATTTCCTGACGCAATTGCAAGCCCATTGTCACAATGGCCTGCGCGATGGCGCAATCATTGCTGTCATTGGGTACACCCACCACAAACGATCGGTCAATTTTGAGCGTGGTAATGGGAAAGCGTTTGAGGTTGGCCAGACTGGAATAACCCGTACCAAAATCATCCATCGCCAGCGCTAGGCCCATGGCCACCAGTTCATTCATGATGGGAATGACGGTATCAGGGTCACGCATCAACAAACTTTCAGTAATTTCCAATTTGAGCCGATCAGGTGGCACATCATGGCGATCCAGCACCTTTTGAAGACACGATGGCAAGTGCTTGTCAAACTGGCGCGCTGACAAATTGACGGCAACAGGGGGCATTTGTGAACCACGGTCTATCCAGGCTCTGATTTGACGACACGCCTCGTCGAGCACCCAGTTGCCAATGTCCAGAATCAAGCCGGTTTCCTCGGCCACAGGAATAAATTTTCCAGGAGAAATCATGCCCTGCTGCGGATGTAGCCAACGAATCAACGCTTCAGCACCCACAATGCGTCCACTGCGCAAGCTGACCTTCGGCTGATAATGCAACAACAGTTCACCAGACACCAGTGCATGACGCAGTTCAGCTTCCAGTTTCCACTGTTCCTTGGCGCGCTGATTCATCTCAGGGCTGTAAAACAGATACGCTGAAACAGCATCTGCTGGTAATCGTTTGACGGCAACATCCGAATAATGCAGCAAGGATGCAGTGTCTTGACCATCATCTGGAAACACCGCAATGCCAATTCTGGCACTCATATGAATGGGGTGGGAGGCCACATCAAAAGACAAATCCAGTGCTGCGAGCAATTTTTGCGAAACGATGCCACTGTGTTCGCGCTTTTGAATGCTGAACAATGCAGCCACAAATTCGGCATCACCCACACGGGCCAACACATCCTCATCGCGCAACACATGACGCCATCGCTGCCCCACTTGCCGTAATAATTCATCGGTCGCATCATTGCCAAGAGTTTCTTTGACAGACGAAAATCGGTTCAATGTCAGGGCAATGACCACACAACAATCGTTATTGCGCCGTGCTGTTGCCAGCGCCTGCCCCACCAACTGCGTAAAAAGAGTGCGATTGGGCAAACCGGTCAAACTGTCGTAATTGACCAACTGCTGCATGCGCTGTTCGCTGGCACGCAAAACGCTGATGTCCGAAAAAATGGAAAAAGCATGGGTAATCACGCCTTGGTCGTTACGCACCACACTGATGGAAACGGATTGTGGAAAAAGTTCCCCATTTTTGCGCTTGCCAATAATTTCACCCTGCCAAGGCCCTGCGCCGCGCAATGCACTGCGCACTTGCGCCCGAAACGTGGCATCGTGAACACCAGATCGCAGTAAATCAGTGGACTGCCCAACGGCCTCTTGCACCGAATAACCCGTGATGCGGGTAAATGCCGCGTTCACCGAAACAATTCGCTCGTTGCCATCGGTGATCAAAATACCCTGATCGCTGTTGGCAATAATGCTGGCGTGCAAATTCAGCTTGTCAGTCGCTGACAAGCTGGCATCCAATTCCGTCAAAATGCCAACAAAACAAACCACATGACCATCATCGTCCCGCAAGACCGAAAGTGACAACTCCGCCTGAAAATTCACACCTGACTTTTTGCAATGCTGCACCCTGAGCACCGCCCTGTCGTCAATTTGAAAAAATTCTTCGATGTCGGCATCTGACTCATGTAAAGCATTTTGAGCGTACAAAAACAGGACGTGCTGACCTACAACTTCACTGGTGCTGTAACCATACAAAAGTTGTGCACCCAAATTCCAACTGGTCAGATAACCAAGCCCATCCATCGTGAAGATGGGGGATTGCAACTGCGCCAAGACGCGGGCGGCATCGACCAAGTGATCACCCATGGCATCAACCTTTCTTTTCTTGAAGAAGGCCAAGCATCCAGTGACAGGCTTCCAGACTGATCTGATTCAAATCGGCTGCTGCCAGGTTCAGGCAGCTCAGCAAACCCAAAACTGCAGAGACATCGCGGCATTCATAGCATTCGATCAAACGCAAGAGTTGCCCCAACTCACCTTCGTGCCGCAACACTGCTGCTACCAAAGTCCCGCTCAGTTGCAAAGGTTTGAACAGATCCACTAAAGAAGACCCAAACAATATACCCAGCATCGAAAACATGCCGGCCATAAACGCAAGCTCTTGATTTGACTTGTCCAAACCTACTTGCCGAGCCAGCAGCTCAAGGGTGCGCGATCGCCATGTCACGCGTGAAAGTAACATGGCTGAACGGTAATCATCGCTGTTGGCAGAAAAAAGCATTAAATTCAGCCATCGCCGCAATTGCTGACGCCCCAAAATCAAAATGGCCTGCGAAAAACTGCTGATTTGACGGTTGCTGCCCATGCCCACAGAGTTCACCAAACGCAACAGATGGTAGGAAAGGGCGGGGTCTTGCCGAAACACATCTTCAATATCTCGGATATCAGCATCTGCAATGACCAACTGCACCAATTTGAGTGCTAAAGTGCGAGATGAAGAACGTGCGCCACTGGGCTTGGCAGGCGGCGCCAAAAACCAGTCACCCTCAAGCCACAGGGCAGACGGTGGCAACTCCGGCTTGAGCAAAGCATCAGATCGCATCAACTTGGCATCATCCAAAAGCTGGCAGCCTTTTTGTTGTAACGCCTGCCACAGTGGCGCAGGCAAGGCATCCGACTGCGCAGGAGTCATCACCCATGGCAAAAGGGCGGCTACTGCCGAAAAATCTGGATGCTTTGTCAATGCCATCACGGCATCCAAAGTACCTTGGGTAGCGTCTGAACAACTCAACACCACTGCCCCAGGGCGCAAAGCTCGATCAGCCAACACATATAAAAGAACCGGAACGTGGGTCAAACTCATCAATATCTCCTGCAAGCAACTGCTTGCCTTGGCGGATATTATCTATGCCTTCAAAAAATCAGCCTTGTTACTTAGCCAGCGCTGCACATGTTTTTCAGCCAAGTCTGGAAACCGTTCAATCATCTTGTCTGCCACACCACGCGCCCACTCCAACAAGGTGACATCTTCAGTCAGATCTGCAAAGCGCAACATGGAAGCCCCTGACTGACGTGCGCCCATAAATTCTCCGGGGCCGCGAATTTCCAGATCACGCCGTGCAATTTCAAAACCATCATGACTCTCCATCATGGCCTTGAGCCTTTCACGTGCTGTTTGCCCCAAGCGCGGTGCATCCCCCGTGGAATACAGCAGCACACAGGCCGAAGCTGCTGTGCCGCGCCCTACCCTACCCCGTAACTGGTGCAATTGTGACAGGCCAAAACGCTCAGCATGTTCAATGACCATCAAACTCGCATTGGGTACATCCACACCTACCTCAATGACCGTCGTGCTCACCAAAAGTCCCATCTGGCCGCTGACAAACAAGCCCATCACCGCCTTTTTTTCACCCGCGGACATGCGTGAATGCAGCAAGCCTACGACCACCCCCGGTAATGCATCGCTGAGCATGGCATGGGTTTGTGTGGCGTTGCTCAAGTCAAGCGCCTCGCTTTCTTCAATCAGTGGACAAACCCAGTAAATTTGTCGCCCATTTGTTAATTGAAGGCGAATGCGATCAATGACCTCATCGCGACGTGCCTCGTGAATCACTTTGGTCATGACGGGGGTACGCCCTGGTGGGAGTTCGTCAATCGTCGATACATTTAAATCAGCGTAATAACTCATGGCCAGCGTGCGTGGAATGGGGGTAGCGGTCATCATCAACACATGCGGCTTTTGGAAAGTTGCCGGTGCATCATGGCCACTCGCATCTGGCAAAACATCCTCTGGCGGCACTAGCTTGTTATGCAAAGCCAGACGCTGTGCCACGCCAAAGCGATGCTGCTCATCAATAATGGCCAGCGCCATGTTTTTGAACTGCACTTTGTCTTGGATGATGGCATGAGTACCGACCACCAATTGCGCCTGACCACTGGCAATCAGTGCCAACATCTCGTGTCGCTCTTTTGTTTTTTGACTGCCCGTCAGCCACGCCACTGTGATACCCAACGGGTGCAGCCAGCCGACCAACTTGGCAAAGTGCTGAGTAGCCAAAATTTCGGTCGGTGCCATCAGCGCACATTGCCAACCTGCATCCATACACACGGCAGCAGCAAGAGCCGCCACTACCGTTTTACCCGAACCCACATCGCCTTGCAACAATCGGTGCATGGGCACGGGTTGTTGCAAATCGCAAATAATTTCCTCGCACACCCGTCGCTGTGCAGCGGTCAGTACAAAGGGCAAAGAAGCCAACAATCGTTCATGCAAAAGAGGTTTGTCCTTCGACGACGCTTGAAGCGGCATAAGCGCAGGGGCATGCAAACCCGATCGCTCGCGTCTTGCCTGCAATTGCGATAACTGCTGTGCCAACAGTTCTTCAGCTTTGATCCTTTGCCAGGCCGGATGGCTGCGGTCTTGCAAAGATAAGAGGGTTTGATCAGGTGGAGGGTAGTGCAAAAATAGGAGCGCCTCACGTAGACTCCATAAGGCTTTGAGGCCGATTTCATGTATAAATTCTTCGGGAATGGTCTCGCTCAAATCAGCACGTTTTAACCCTGCATCCACCACTTTTCGCAAGTAGGCCTGTGGTAAACCCGCCGTCGTGGGATAAACCGGTGTCAGCGTTGTCGCCAATTCCCCACCGGCAGGTTTGAAAGCTGGGTGCATCATCGTCAGTCCAGAATAACCCCCTTTGATTTCACCACGTACCCGAATCTGGTTGCCCACTGTGAGTGCCTTTTGCATGGCGGGGTAAAAGGTAAAAAAGCGCAAACGGCAGGTATCCATGCCGTCGTCAAGCGTAACGATCAACTGCCGAGTGCCACTGAGTTTGATCTCGCTGTGAACCACCGTGCCCTCAACTTGCGCCATATCACCTTCACGTACATCGCGCAATTTCACCAGACGGGTTTCGTCCTCATAGCGCAACGGAAGATGCAGTGCCACATCAATAGCACGTTCAAGCCCCAGCTTGCGCAATGCTTTTTGTGGGCCGGTCAGAGGATGTGCCGGTAATGTGTTGGTTGGTGGATTCATAAGTTAAAACACATCAGTTTTTTAGCATTGTGTGTCTGGATTTTTACACCACGCCAAGCTACCACCACTTGACTCAAATTTGAATTTTCTTAATCCGTTACGAATCCAATAAACTTTATTGAAAACCTGCAAACAGTGGTGTAACCGTTTAGACTCCCCTTGCGATTTTTTGCAATGAATACTCTAAGCGATTGATTTTCATAGGACGATAATCTGTCATGGCCCCAAAACAGATGGGGATATAAGGAATATCCTTAACAACTCATCCAATCCAGTGACCACAAGCCAGATTGCATATTTTGTAACCAAAGTGCAGCAACCAAGGTCTTACCGTCTGTGATCTCACCGTTTTGGCACATGGCAAAAAAAGTATCTGGCACAACCGTAAAAACTTCCAAAAACTCCTCATCATCAAGCTGGCGTTGGCCTAAAGTAAGGTGGCGCGCAAACCAAATGTCAATGAATTCTGTGGAATAGGCAATCAGTGGGTTCAACGTACCAGCATGTGCCCACTGAGCGGCTGTGTAACCTGTTTCCTCTCGCAGCTCGCGAACGGCACAATCAAAGCACGATTCCCTCGCATCCAATTTGCCTGCCGGAAACTCAATCATGACGCGACCCATGGGGTAGCGAAATTGTCGTTCAAGCACAAGCTCTATTTGCCCATGTGCATTTTCCAGCAAAGGAATCACCATGACTGCACCAGGGTGAACAACATACTCACGCATAACCACTGCACCATTAGGCAGTCTGACCTCGTCACGACAAGCACGCAGCAGTTGCCCCTGAAACAACTCTGTGCTACTGACCTGGATTTCGGACAATTGTTCGGTCACAACTCAAATGTTCCAATACCGTGAATGTCAGTTTGCCAGCATTTGCGTAATGGAATTTGTGCAGAGCGTCATTAAAGAACCCGGCATCAGACCCAGAACCAACAACAAGGCCGCATTGAGCGTCAGCACAGCCTGCACATCAAACGATGATGTCACTGCGCTATTGATTTCAGGAGCATCAAAATACATAACCTTGACAACGCGCAAATAATAAAAAGCACCCACCAGGGACATCATCACGGCAAACACGGCCACAGCCAGGTGCAATGCACCACCTGAGGCCAACAAAGTCTGCAATACGGCCAATTTGGCATAAAAACCCAACATGGGTGGAATACCAGCCAGGGAAAACATACAAAGTGTCATGACTCCGGCGTAGAAGGGACTGCGTTGGTTTAACCCCGCAAAGTCAGAAATTTCTTCACTTTCAAATACGGTACGTGCCATGAGCAAAATCACGCCAAAGCTCGCCAGTGTGGTTAAGACGTACGACACTACATAAAACATGGATGCGCTGTAACCGTGTCCTGCTATCGATACCTGAGTGCCACCAGCGCCAGACATCATTCCGATGAGAACAAAGCCCATGTGTGAGATAGTAGAAAAAGCAAGCATGCGCTTGAGATTGGTCTGGGCAATAGCCGCCAGATTACCAATGGCAAGCGATAACACCGACAAAACCATCAGCATCTGCTGCCAATCAACAGCCAAGGGAAACAGACCTTCAACCAACAAACGCATGAAAACTGCAAAGGCTGCCAGTTTGGGCGCACCAGCCACCAGCAAGGTGATGGCAGTGGGAGCGCCTTGATAAACATCAGGAATCCACATGTGAAAAGGGACGACCCCCAGCTTGAAAGCCAGACCTGCCACCACAAACACCAGACCAAATACGAGCACCTGATGTTTGATTTGGCCTGAATTGATGGCTTTGAAAACTTCCTGCAAGTCAAGAGAACCCGTAGCACCGTAAAGCATGGACAAACCGTAAAGTAAAAATCCAGATGCCAAAGCACCCAAAATAAAATATTTCATGGCGGCTTCAGTGGCCAGAGTGTGATCTCGTCGCAACGCCACCAGTGCGTAACTGGAAAAAGTCAATAACTCGATACCCAGGTAAATGACCAGAAAATTGTTGCCAGAGATCATGACAAACATGCCCAGCAGAGAGAAAAGGCTAAGCACAAAAAACTCGCCACCCCTCTTTAACATGTCGCGGTCAACTGCATAGGGCTTGGCATAAACCAGGGTGGCCATCAATGCCAAGGTAGCAAAACACTTGAGCCAATTGCCCATGACATCGTGGACGACCATGTTGCCAAAACCATGCAGGGTGTGTCCGGTCACAGCGTAGTTGGCTTGCAAAGCGGCGACCACGGCGAGAGTGAGCATGGTCAAAATATAAGTCTCGGTGCGCTGCGAACTCTTGACGGTCAAGTCAAACAAGGCAATGACACATGCCATGATGAACAAAAGCATCTCGGGATAAACAACAATCAAACTGAGTTGGTCAATCATGGAACTCTCTTATCTTTATCTCAAGGTATGCAAATCAGTTGGAAGTGTTTAGTTTTGACTGGGCAACATGTTGGAGCAACTCTGCCACAGAGACATCCATCACATCGGTGATGGGCTTGGGGAAAAGTCCCATGTAAAGAATCAACACGGCCAACAGGGTCAAAAATAAGAATTCTCGTGGACATATATCGTGCATTTTTTTGACATGGTCATTGGCTACATGGCCAAGATAGACCCGCTTGAACATCCACAGCGTGTAGGCAGCGCCGAAGAATAATGCACTTGCTGCGGCCATACCCACCCAGAAATTAAACTGGACAGCACCCAAAATCACCATCCACTCGCCCACAAAACCAGCCGTGCCCGGCAATCCACAATTGGCCATAAAAAACAGCATGGCAAAGGCGGTAAATTTGGGCATGGTATTGATCACGCCGCCGTAACTTGCAATATCACGCGAATGCACACGGTCATACAAGACACCAATCCCCAAGAACATGGCAGCAGAGACAAAGCCATGAGAAATCATTTGCACAATGCCACCTGCAACACCTAGGTCATTAAAAATAAAAAAACCAAGTGTGACAAAACCCATATGTGCAACCGACGAATACGCCACCAGCTTTTTCATATCGGTTTGAACCAAACTGACCAACCCAACATAAATGACAGCCACCAACGACAGAGCAATCATCAAACCTGCCCACTCGTGCGCAGCGTCAGGCGTGATGGGCAAGGAAAATCGCAAGAAACCATAAGCGCCAAGTTTAAGCATGATGGCTGCCAGCACTGCCGAGCCACCCGTAGGGGCTTCCACATGCACATCAGGCAGCCAGGTATGCACCGGCCACATGGGAACTTTCACAGCAAAAGCGGCCAAAAATGCAAAAAACAGCCACGTTTGCACAGTGCCATCAAGTGGAAGTTGTTGCCACAGCAACATATCAAAACTGCCATTGGATGCGTTATACAAATAAATCAATGCCAACAACAGCAATAATGAACCCAGCAGCGTGTATAAAAAAAACTTGAATGCAGCATATATTTTGTTTGCACCGCCCCAAATACCAATAATAAGGTACATCGGAATTAAAGTGGCTTCAAAGAAAACATAAAACAACATGCCATCCAAAGCACAAAATACACCAATCATCAGGCCACTTAAAATAAGAAAAGCGCCCATGTACTGATTGACACGTTGGGTAATAACTTCCCAACCGGCAATGACCACAATAACATTGATGAATGCCGTCAAAAGCACAAACCAAAGCGAAATGCCATCAATTCCCAAGTGGTAATGAATATTAAAACGATCAATCCACGGCAACCATTCCACAAATTGCATGGATGCTGTAGTCACATCAAAATGAATGTACAAGGGAATGGTGACCATCAACCCTAATAACGCGCCAACCAGAGCAACCCAACGAACAACATTGGCTTGATCGTCACGCCCCAATACCAACAAAATGACACCAAAAATAATTGGCGTCCAAATAGCCAGGCTCAGCAAACCCATTTTTATATTTCTCCTATTTGAGCCAGACAAAGTATGTCATCAAGACAAAAACACCCAAAACCATGGTCAATGCATAATCATACAGATAACCCGTTTGGAATTTTCTCACCACGCCTGAAACCCAACCCACCAAGCGCCACGAACCATTCACGCAGGCACCGTCAATAACACCCTGATCGCCTGCCTTCCACAGTGCAGTGCCCAAACCACGCACCAAAGGAGCCAATACATTTTCGTTAAACCAGTCAATGTAATACTTATTTTCAAGAACGGTATAAACTGTTTGAAAACGTTTCCTGATGGCTGTGGGCAGCGCTGGCTTGACCATGTACATATAGTAGGCACTGAGGACACCACCCAACGCCAACCAAAAGGGTGCTGACGTTAAGCCGTGAAAGGCCATTTGGGCGGGGCCATGAAATTCCTCACGCAACATTTCCATCGCCTTGTGAATTTCAGAATTAACCAAAATAGCACCATAGAAAAAGTCTCCAAACAAAATTGAAGATATTGTCAAATAGCCAATCAACACAGATGGAATAGCCAACATGACAAGCGGCACAGTCACAACCCAAGGAGATTCGTGAGGCTTGCTCGTACCATGGTGTCCATGATGGGCATGGTGTTTATCTGGATTTTGATCCATACGCTCAGCGCCGTGAAACACTAAAAAGTACAGGCGAGACGAATAAAACGCAGTGACAAAAACACCTGCAAGCACGGAAAAATAAGCCAAACCGGCTGCCGGCAACTGGCTGGCGTGAACCGCCATGATGATGGCATCTTTGGAATAAAAGCCCGAAAACAAAGGTGTGCCAATGAGCGCGAGTGACCCCAGCAAAAAAGTGACCCAAGTGATGGGCATGTATTTGCGCAAGCCTCCCATCCACCGAATATCCTGGTTGTGATGAACCCCCATGATGACTGATCCTGCCGCCAGGAACAACAAAGCCTTAAAGAAAGCGTGTGTCATTAAATGAAACACGGCAACAGAATAAGCTGACGCGCCCAATGCCACCGTCATGTACCCCAATTGCGACAGCGTGGAATAAGCCACCACCCGTTTGATGTCATTTTGAACGATGCCCAGAAAACCCATGAACAAGGCGGTAATAGAACCAATCACCAGGATAAAGTTAAGAGCGGTGTCACTTAACTCGAACAATGGAGACATTCTGGCGACCATAAAAATACCCGCCGTAACCATAGTAGCGGCGTGAATCAACGCAGAAATGGGAGTGGGGCCTTCCATGGAATCTGGCAACCAGACATGCAAAGGAAATTGTGCAGATTTACCCATGGCACCAATGAACAGACAAATGCAAATGACGGTCATTAACATCCAGTGGGTGCCAGGCAGAAGATACTGCGAAAGTTCAGCAGCCTGTTCAAAGTTTTCGTGGTAATTGAGTGTGCCACTGTAGGACACCAATAAACCGATGCCCAGAATAAAACCAAAATCCCCCACCCGATTGACCAAAAACGCCTTCATATTGGCAACATTGGCCGATGGTTTGTTGAACCAAAATCCAATCAACAAATAAGACACCAATCCAACGGCTTCCCAACCAAAAAACAGTTGCAACATATTGTTGCTCATCACCAGCATCAGCATGGAAAAGGTAAAGAGCGAGATATAGGAAAAGAAGCGGTTATAGCCTTTGTCCTCTTGCATGTAACCGATGGTGTAGATATGGATCATCAGCGAGACAAAAGTAACAACGGTCATCATCATGGCCGTCAAACCATCAACCAAAAAGCCAATTTCCATTTTGAGGCCACCCAACACCATCCAGGTGTAAATGGTGTCATCAAAGCGTGCGTCATGAAGCACCACGTTTTTAAGGGTGATGACGGAGAGCACAAACGCCATGAAGACCCCCAAAATGGTCAGGGAATGAGCAGCCAGTCGCCCTATTAGGTTACCACCAAGTTTTGTTCCAAAAATGCCAACCATCACAGAGGCTGCCAGGGGCAACAGAGGAATGGCCAGAAGGGTGGAAGCAGAGAGGGTTGCACACATGTTCAACCCCTTAACGAATTGAGTTCATCCACATTGATGCTGGACTTGTTACGGAACAAAAGAATCAGAATGGCCAATCCGATGGCAGATTCTGCGGCTGCTACTATCATGATAAAAAAGACAAAAATCTGTCCATGCATGTCGCCAAGGTAGTAAGAAAAGGCAACAAAATTGGTATTGACTGCCAGAAGCATCAGTTCGATCGCCATCATCAGCACAATCAGGTTTTTGCGATTCAAAAAAATACCAACCACTGAGAGCGCAAACAAAATAGCGCCCAATGACAAAAAGTGACCCAAAGTTAGCGTCATGCTTTACCCTCCAGTGGTGCGGCCTGCGTTGTCGCCATTTTGACGATAACCAAGCGATCTGCCGCACGGACACTGACCTGATCCGCGGGATCAAGCGCTTTAACGTCTTTACGCTGTCTTAGGGTGAGTGCGATAGCCGAAATCATCCCCACCAGCAAAAGTGCCGCAGCAATCTCGAGTGGGTACAAATACTGGGTATAGAGCAACTTGCCTAATTCTTTGGTGTTGGAAATTTTCATATCCACAACCGTTGGCAAAACAGCAGTTTCCTCACCCGCGCTAAAACCACCCATTAAAACAGCAGACATCTCGAAAATAATAAAGACACCAATGAGCGCAGCCATGGGGAAATGTTTCCAAAATCCCTCACGAATGCCATCCATGCGAATGTCAAGCATCATGACCACAAATAAAAACAACACCATGACCGCACCCACATAGACCAGCACCAGAGAAATGGCCAAAAACTCGGCTTTAAGGAGCATCCAGATCATGGAGGTCTGAAAAAAAGTCAGCACCAAAAATAAGACAGCATGAACGGGGTTGCGCGCAGTGACGACCCGAAAGGCTGCAAATAAAATAATTGCAGCAAAAACATAAAACAAAGCAGTCTTGACATCCATATTTATTTTATCTTCCCAATATCTCAACGGTATTTTGCATCTGCCGCCTTGGCTATAGCAATTTCTTTTTCATACCTGTCGCCAATGGCCAATAACATGTCCTTGGTGAAATACAAATCCCCCCGTTTTTCGCCGTGATACTCAAAAAGTGGGGTCTCAACAATAGAATCAACGGGGCAGCTTTCCTCGCACAAGCCACAAAAAATGCACTTGGTCAAATCAATGTCATAACGGGTAGTGCGACGCGAACCATCTTTTCTGACTTCGGATTCAATGGTAATGGCCATGGCGGGGCAAACGGCTTCACATAATTTGCAAGCAATACAACGCTCTTCGCCGTTCTCGTAACGCCGCAAGGCGTGCAAACCCCTGAAGCGGGGCGACAAAGGGGTTTTTTCTTCAGGATACTCGAGTGTTATTTTTCTGCGAAAGGCATATTTTCCCGTCAATGCCAATCCCTGAAAAAATTCAGTCAGCATAAAACTGGACAAAAAATCCTTGAGAGAAAAGGCTGATTTTTTTGAACTCACAATAATACTCAAGATGGGTTTGGATATAAACCAGGTTTAGGAGAGGGTCATCAATAACTTTTGCATTTGGCTCGTCCGCTTTGGAATATCCTTAGGATATTGTCAATAATAAGTTCCGCATTTGACTCGTCAGATTTTGGCGCACTGCGTTGTTACAAATCGCTTATGTGGCTGGGCTACACCGCACGATTTTCGCCTGGCATTGCATCCCAACTCTGACGGCCAAATGCACAACTTATTGTTGGCCATATCCTTAGTTCCAAATATTCCAAGGGGTTTGCATCCACACTGCAATAACCACCAACCATACCAGCGTGACTGGAATAAATATTTTCCAACCCAATCGCATAATTTGGTCGTAACGGTAACGGGGAAAGGTAGCTCTGACCCAAATAAACAAGGTGACAACCAGGCAGGTTTTTAGACCCAACCAAATCCAGCCGGGTAACCAATTGAACAAGACACTGTCAATAGGTGACAACCACCCACCCAAAAAGAGAATACTGGTCAAAACAGAAATCAACCACATATTGGCGTATTCAGCCAGGTAAAACGTTGAATAAGACATACCTGAGTATTCCACCATGTGGCCAGCCACAATTTCAGATTCGCCCTCGACCACATCAAACGGGTGACGATTGGTCTCAGCCAACCCCGATATGAAATAAACCACCAAGATGGGCAGCAGCGGCAGCCAGTTCCACGACAAAACATTTAATCCCCATTGTGCAAATTGACCTCGGCTTTGGCTCATCACAATGTCTGTCATGTTCAAACTGGCAGAGACCATCATCACAATCACAATGCAAAAACCCATCGCCAATTCATAACTCACCATTTGAGCTGAAGCACGAATGGCTCCCAAAAAGGGATATTTGGAATTGGACGACCACCCGGCAATCACCACACCATAAACCTCCATGGAAGCAACTGCCATGACAAACAGCAAACCAGCGTTGATGTTGGAGAGGACAATATCAGGCCCAAAGGGAATAACCGCCCATGCCACCAGTGCAGGCATGAGGGTCAGCACAGGCCCCAGAAAAAACAACTCTTTGTTGGCATGGGTGGGCACCAAAATTTCTTTCGTCAATAGTTTCAAGGCATCAGCAATCGGCTGCAACAACCCAAACGGACCCACACGGTTAGGACCAAGGCGGATTTGCATCCAACTGATGAGCTTACGCTCCCACAATGTCAGGTAAGCCACTCCCCCCATCAAAGGCATCAGCAGCAAGGTAATTTTGAGCAACGCCCAAGCGACAGGCCAAGCCAAGTCACGCCACCAAGGCGCGTCGATAAAACCGGCACCCAAACCAAATACAAAGTCAATCATGCCATGACCCTTTCGCTCGAAAGGTGCTGACGACCATCTGCTGTTAATTGCAGGCTTTTAGCGCGTCGAACCATGCCATCGATCTGGTAGATACTTGCCACGATGGGCGCAACTTTGCAAGGCGTGACATCCATCGCTGCTCTGGTTTTATTGCTTAATCGCTCGGGTGTCACACTCACAACATCACCCGATGTGTCACTAAAGGCAAGCCCGGGAATGCTTTGAAGTACATCTTTTGACGATGCAAAGTCAAACTCTGGCACATCAAGCATATTGGCCAACACGCGCCATACTTTCCAGGCAGGTCGCGTTTCACCCAAGGGTTTGACCACCGCATGAAAACTTTGAACACGACCTTCGGCATTGATATAAGTCCCCGATGTTTCTGTAAACGGTGCAATGGGCAGCATGACATTACAACAGTCACTATTGGCATTGAACGGACTTAAAGACACGACCATCTTTGATTTAGACAGCCCGTCCATGGATTGTGCGCCAGAGTCAAATTTGGGTTCATTGTTGAGTAAGAGTACTGCTTTGAGCGATCCATTCAACATTTGTGCTGCATTCATGCCCAAAGCACCAGGCATTGCACCCACCCACTGTGCGCCCACTGTGTTGGCCGCTTCGGTCAAGTGCCCAACCACCGCGCCCGTATGTTCTGCTATCCAGTTGGCCATAGCCAGTAAACTGGATGCCTTGGCATGATGAACAGCGGCATTGCCAAACAAAATGGCAGAACGATTGTCTGACATCAAACTCTGTGCAATGGCTATCGTCTGAGCGTTCACCACACCTTCCACTGGAGAATTGATACCTTTGGCAGCAGCTACCGCTGCCACGACACCAGCTAAGGCAACAGTCCATTGTGTTGCATCAGATTCCAACCAATTCGCAACAGGCATCGCCCAATTTTGCGACTTCTCAACCAACGCGCTCACAACGCATGAGTGATGACGTGTGGCCTGACGAATGCGTTGAGCAAACAAGGGATGGTCTTTGCGCAGGTTAGATCCAAGCACCAAAACGCTTTGAAGCTGTGAAAGCGATGCAATGGACATGCCAAGGGTGTGAACACCTTCAGGCGCAACAAATTCGGCATGGCGCAAACGGTAGTCGATGTTGGGGCTACCCAACCCCTGCATCAACTTGACGGCAAGATGCAGTTCTTCAAGCGTAGAGTGGGGACTGACCAACGCACCGATGCTCGCAGCACCAAACTCGGCACTGATCTGCCTGAGGCCATTGGCAACATGTTCCAGCGCAGTTTGCCAATCCACTTCTATCCACTGGCCTGCGTGCTTGATCATCGGCACCGTCAAGCGGTCAGGACTGTTCAAAGCCTCGTAAGAAAAACGGTCGCGGTCAGCCAACCAGCACTCGTTCACAGCTTCATTTTCCAGAGGCAACACCCGCATGACACGGTTATTTTTGACCTGCACGATCAAATTGGCACCGGTAGAGTCGTGCGGACTGATGGACTTGCGACGCGACAATTCCCAAGTGCGCGCACTGTAACGAAACGGTTTACTGGTCAATGCGCCGACCGGACAAAGATCAATCATGTTGCCTGAGAGTTCAGAATCTATTGAACCTGCCAAAAAAGTTTCAATCGTGCTGTGTTCACCACGATGGGACATGCCCAATTCCATCACGCCCGCAATTTCCTGTCCAAAGCGAACGCAGCGGGTGCAGTGAATGCACCGACTCATTTCCTGCATGGAAATCAAGGGGCCAACATCCTTGCCAGTAACCACTCGTTTATCTTCTGCATAACGTGAAACAGACAAACCGTAACCCACGGCTACATCTTGCAACTTGCACTCGCCGCCCTGATCACAAATCGGGCAGTCCAGCGGATGATTGATGAGCAAAAACTCCATGACCGACTGTTGTGCCTGAATGGCTTTGTCAGAGTGTGTATGCACCACCATCCCTTTGGCCACGGTTGTAGCGCAAGCCGGCATGGGTTTAGGTGCATTTTCAATTTCCACCAAGCACATACGACAGTTGGCAGAAATGCTTAATTTTTTGTGATAACAAAAGTGTGGAATGGATGTATTTGCTTTTTCAGCCGCATGCATGACTGTGCTGCCTTCAGCGATTTCTACTTTTTTACCGTCGAGTTCAATTTCAATCATCTTGTGATCCGCTCAAACGTAGGTCGCAACCATACAGGTTTTATGGGCAATGTGGTATTCAAATTCAGGTGTGAAATGCTGCAGCATCGAACGCACGGGCAGGGCTGCTGCATCACCCATCGCACAAATGGTTCGACCCTGAATATTGGCGGCCACCGAGTTGAGCAAGTCCATGTCAGAGTCGCGCCCTTTACCATTTTCAATGCGATCCACCACGCGGTATAACCACCCGCTACCCTCGCGGCACGGCGTACATTGTCCGCACGACTCGTGCATGTAAAAGTAACTCAAACGCTGCAAACTCTTGACCATGCAGCGGGAGTCATCCATCACAATGACAGCCCCCGAACCCAGCATAGAACCTGCCTTGGCAATGGCATCGTAGTCCAGGGTGCAGTCCATCATGATATGGGCAGGCAAGACCGGAGAGGACGATCCGCCAGGAATCACTGCCTTGAGCTTTCTGCCGGTACGCACGCCACCGGCCAATTCAAGAAGTTGCGCAAATGGCAATCCCATCGGCACTTCGTAATTGCCTGGCAACTCCACATCGCCAGTGACAGAAAAAATTTTAGTGCCACCACTGTTTGGCTTGCCACAGTCAAGGTAAGCCTGCGCGCCATGGCGAATGATCCACGGAACAGCAGCAAAAGTTTCGGTGTTATTGATGGTAGTGGGTTTGCCATATAAACCAAAATTGGCCGGAAAAGGGGGTTTAAAGCGTGGCTGCCCTTTTTTGCCCTCCATGGACTCAAGAAGAGCAGTTTCTTCGCCACAAATATAAGCACCAAAGCCATGAAATGCAAACAAATCAAAACTAAAACCGCTTCCCAGAATATTCTTGCCCAAAAAACCCGCTTCACGCGCTTGGCTCAACGCTTCTTCAAAGCGAATGTAAGTGCCAAAAATCTCGCCATGAATATAGTTATAGCCAACAGTAATCCCCATGGCGTAGGCTGCAATCAACATGCCCTCAATCACGATGTGCGGGTTGAACTGCAAAATATCACGGTCTTTGCAAGTACCAGGTTCACCTTCATCAGAATTACAAATCAAATATTTTTGACCCAAATACTGTTTGGGCATGAAACTCCATTTCAGGCCTGTAGGAAAACCCGCCCCACCCCGCCCGCGCAATGAAGATTCTTTGACGCACAATATCACCTGCTCCGGTGACATACCAGCAGAACCATCTTGCCCTAATACTTGGCGCAAGGCTTGATAACCACCGCGTTCTTCGTAATCTTTTATTTTCCAATTGTCGCCATTCAAACCCGCACAAATCTGGGGGTTAATGTGCCGATTGTGAAAACAGGTTTGTTCACCGGTGGATTGAAACTTCGCCAGAATATCAGCGGCCATCATGGAGCTACCTCCGCTGCACGCAAGCCATCAACCAATTGATCAAGTTTTTCATCGCTCATCAAACTGCACATATCGCGATCATTCACCAACAAAACCGGCGCATCAGCGCAAGCCCCCAAACACTCGCACTCTTGCAAAGTAAAGAGACCATCCGATGTGGTTTGATGGTTATCAATGCCAAGTTTGTTCTTGAGGTGGTTCATTGCCCGTCTTCCGTCGCGCAATTGACAGGGCAGATTGGTACACACATTCAATTTGTACTTGCCCACAGGCTCTGTGTTGTACATGTTGTAAAAAGTGGTGACCTCATGCACGGCAATGGGCGCCATGCCTAAATAATCGGCCACAAGTTGTTCACTCTCAAAACTCACAAACCCCAGTTCTTGCTGAACAATCGCCAAACAAGCCATCACGGCAGACTGCTTTTGTTCAGGTGGAAATTTGGCAACTTCTTGAGCAAAGCGCAATTTGGTTTCTTCAGAAATCATCTATCAACTTCCCCAAACACAATATCCATCGTACCAATAATAGCCACGGCATCTGCAATCATGTGTCCTTTGCCCATTTCATTTAAAGCTGCAAGGTGAACAAAAGCAGGCGGACGAATTTTCAGTCGATAAGGTTTATTGGCACCATCACTGACCAAGTAAATGCCAAACTCACCTTTGGGGTGCTCAATGGCCGCGTAAATTTCGCCCTCAGGCACACAAAAACCCTCAGAAAATAATTTAAAGTGATGAATCAACCCTTCCATATTAGATTTCATCGATTCACGGCTGGGGGATGCAACTTTGTGGTTATTGGTGATGACCGGGCCGGGATTCATACGCAGCCAATCGACACATTGTTTGATGATGCGGTTGGATTGATTGAGTTCTTCCATGCGCACCAGGTAACGGTCATAACTGTCGCCTGTTTTGCCAATGGGCACATCAAAGTCCATGTGCGCATAAGCGTCATAGGGTTGTTTCTTGCGCAAATCCCAGGCAATGCCAGAACCTCGCAACATAGGGCCGGTAAAACCAAGATTTAACGCACGCTCAGGACTGACCACGCCAATGCCTACGGTACGCTGTTTCCAGATGCGGTTATCTGTGAGCAGGGTGTGGTACTCCGCCAAAGCAGCCGGAAAGCGCTGTGTAAAGTCTTCAATAAAGTCAAGCAGACTGCCACCCCGATTGCGATTAAGCTGTGCTGTAGATTGCGGGCTGCGAATTTTATTGGGTTGGTGGCGTGCCATGGAGTCAGGCAGATCGCGATAGACACCACCCGGGCGAAAATAAGCGGCGTGCATCCGCGCACCGCTGACGGCTTCGTAGATGTCAAACAGATCTTCGCGTTCGCGAAATGCGTACAACATCACGGTCATGGCACCACAGTCAATGGCATGTGCGCCCACCCACAACAAATGGTTGAGCATCCGTGTGATTTCGGAAAACATCACCCGAATGTATTGGGCACGAATGGGAACATCAATCCCCATCATTTTTTCAATGGCCAGACAGTAAGCATTTTCATTGCACATCATCGACATATAGTCGAGTCGATCCATGTAAGGAAGTGCTTGAAGATAAGTTTTGGTTTCAGCCAGTTTTTCGGTAGCGCGATGCAACAGGCCAATATGAGGGTCAGCGCGAACAATGACCTCGCCGTCTAACTCCAACACAAGGCGCAAAACACCATGCGCTGCTGGATGCTGAGGTCCAAAATTAAGGGTGTAGTTTTTAATATCAGCCATAGCCACTAAATTTCAAAACCACTTGGAAAACCGCTGTAGTTATTTTCACGAATGATGCGAGGGGTTATCTCACGAGGTTCGATGGTGACCGGCTGATACACCACGCGCTTTTGTTCTGCGTCGTAACGCATTTCAACATGACCCTGTACCGGAAAATCTTTACGAAACGGATGTCCAATAAAACCATAGTCGGTCAAAATTCGACGCAAATCGTCATGACCTTCAAAAACAATCCCAAAAAGATCAAAAGCCTCGCGTTCAAACCAATTGGCTGAACTCCATACCTCGCACACCGAATCTACTTGAGGTGCGTCATCGTCAGGCGCAAAAACTTTCAACCGTAGCCGTTGATTCAGGTGTACAGACAATAAATGCAGTACTACACAAAAACGCGATCCAGACAATGGCTCATTTTTATATTCTGAATAATCAACGCCACACAAATCCATCAACTGATCAAACCCACAGCTCTGTGCATCTCGCAAAATTTTACAAGCTGCCAGGTAATTGGCAGCTTCCACCACCACAGTGACCTCGCCCAAGGCTAAACGACTGCTTTTGACCAATGACCCCAAAGCTGATTCAACCTGCTTCTTGAGTGTTTGCGGGGAAATAGCATGAAACGTCATGGCTACCCTTTCAAGTGCGTGCAATGGTTTGCGTGCGACGAATTTTTCCCTGCAACTGCATGATGCCGTACAAAAGCGCTTCAGCCGTTGGAGGACAACCGGGAATATACACATCCACCGGCACAATCCGATCGCAACCCCGCACAACTGAGTAACTGTGATGATAATAACCACCGCCATTGGCACAAGAACCCAATGAAATCACCCATCTGGGTTCACTCATCTGGTCATACACCTTGCGAAAGGCCGGCGCCATCTTGTTGCACAACGTACCGGCCACAATGATCAAATCTGCTTGACGAGGGCTTGCACGAAAAATCTCAGCACCAAAACGGCTGATGTCGTAACGTGCATTGGCTGCGTGCATCATTTCAACCGCGCAACAGGCCAAACCAAAAGTCATTGGCCACAAAGAGCCTGTTTTAGCCGAGTTCATCACCGAGTCGTAACTGGTGGTGACAAAGCCCTCGCGAAATACGCCTTCAATCATTCATGGTCTCCCTATTAGGATATGGTCAATCATAAGTTGTGCATTTGGCTCGTCAGATTTGGGCGCACTGCGTCGTTACAAATCGCTGATGTGGCTGGCCACACTGCGCGATTTGCGCCTGGCATTGCATCTTTAACTCTGACGGCCAAATGCACAACTTATTGTTGACCATATCCTTACTCCCAGTCAAGGGCACCTTTTTTCCATGTGTAAACAAACCCCAAAACAAGGATTGCCAGAAAAATCATCACTTCCCAAAAACCAACGATGCCAACCTCTTTCATGGCGACAGCCCACGGCACCAAAAACGCAACTTCAAGGTCAAACAAAATAAACAAAATGGCGATGAGGTAATAGCGCACGTCAAACTTCATTCGCGCATCATCAAACGCATCAAAACCACATTCATATGGGGAATTTTTGGCAGCATCAGGACGATTGGGACCTAACACATAACCCGTGATTTGAGGCATGACACCCATGGCAATGCCTACCACAATAAACAAAAGAACTGGCAAGTACTGATCAAGGTTCATGATATGGTTTTGATTGACGATACTTTTGACACACTGATCAATGTCAAACAGATTCAGTTGGTGCCGTCGGCGAGACTCGAACTCGCATAGCTTTCGCCACTACCCCCTCAAGATAGCGTGTCTACCAGTTTCACCACGACGGCTCATTTGACCATCCAAAGATACCCCATGGCATTCTTTAAACATGGCTACAGTTTACCCTGAAATCCCCTTTGGTAGCGCCGAAAACCAGGACGATCCGAACCATTTATTTGGATGGAATCTGTGCTGCGCCTGAGGCCGAAGCAGCCGACACCGCGGGTAAAGGCGCAGTCGCATTTTCAAGCACACTGCCCGATCCGGTTGCCGTGCGATGCGATCCAAAATAAGTCAGCATCAGTGTAGAAACAAAAAAGACAGTGGCCAGCACGGCTGTGGTACGCGACAAAAAATTGGCGCTGCCACTTGCCCCAAACAAACTGCCCGAGCCACCGCTGCCAAAAGCAGCTCCCATGTCTGCCCCTTTGCCGTGCTGAACCAAAATCAAACCCACCATTGCCACGGCGGCAATCATCTGAACCGCCAGTAAAACCGTCAACATCACATTCATAATTCGCTCTTAATTTAATAGTACACAACGATTGATGGTCAAGCGCAAGCGGCAATAATGGCCAAAAAATCCAGCAGTTTCAAAGAGGCGCCACCGACTAGGCCACCGTCAATGTCAGGTTGCCTCAATAGCTCGCCGGCCGTGACAGCATTCATGCTGCCGCCGTACAAAATTTGAATGCTGTCGGCACTGTCTGATGCTGCTTTCAATTGCGATCGCAGCATGGCGTGAACCTGCTGTGCCTGCATGGGCGTGGCTGTTTTGCCCGTACCAATCGCCCACACAGGCTCATAAGCCAGCACTATTTTGCTGATGTCCTCACCCAAAGCTGCAATAACGACCGCGAGTTGGCGACTCACCACATCACCAGTCTGGCCTGCTTCGCGTTCAGCCAAAGTTTCGCCTACGCAAACGATGGGGGTGATGTCGTAACTCAAAGCACGTTTGGCTTTGGCTGCCACTGTCTCATCACTCTCGCCATGGTATTGGCGACGTTCAGAATGCCCCACAATGGCGTAGCGCACCCCAAATTCCTTGAGCATGGAACCCGAAATTTCGCCGGTATAAGCACCATTGTCATAGGCCGAAATGTCTTGTGCCCCTAGCGCCATCGGACAGTTGGACAACAGTGTCTGGCCTTGATACGCGTAAACGGCCGGTATGCACACCGCTATCTGACATGCCGGTTCCACAAGCCCCGTCCGCAAGGACAAAAGCAGTTGCGAATTGGCAGACAGGCTACCGTTCATTTTCCAGTTTCCTGCGATAAGTTTCTTCATACATTTTTCCAGGTTAAAACAATTTTGCCGATATGCCGGCCTGATTCCACCAGCATGTGGGCTAGAGCCGCATCTGCTGCAGCCAAGGCATCATAAACCACAGGCTTGATTCGCCCTGATGTCAGGGCTTCCCACTTAAGGCGGGACAAATTAAATATCAATGGGTTACGTTTGATTCGCTCACGTGGTTTTCTTGGCAGGGGAAGCTCTCCCATTTGGCTGATTAGCCGTAACAAGCGCAGGCAACTGACTTCATCTCTGTCCCGCCTTAAATGGGAAGCCCAGTAAAGAGTGGCGAGATGAAGGCCGAATGTCTAAACTTGAGGAAAAGAAAAAGACCTAGAACATTTACACTCTAAGTCTTTGATTTTATTGGTCGGTGTGAAAGGATTCGAACCTTCGACCCCTTGCACCCCATGCAAGTGCGCTACCAAGCTGCGCCACACACCGATGTTTACGAGTGTAACTCGGCACTGGTTCAGTTGAAAGGGATTTGAGGAAATTCACCTTAAACTGAAGTTCTTTCCTTAATTTGGCTAAATCTTATTATAAATCAGCATGTTATTGCAATAGTCAATGCAAATATGTAGACATGCACATAAATATCATCCCAAATCGTGGCTCCGGCACTGGTTCAGTTGAATGGGATTTGAGGAAATTCACATTGGACTTTATTGGAAACCAGTCATTGATTTCTATAAAATCAACAATTTAGCAAAATCCAAGAATAGGTTTCTAATAAAGTCTATTAGAAAAGTGTAGATGAATCAAAATAAGCGTTTGATGAACGGCTGGCTACCAACGAATGTGTGTCATTGCTTGGAGCCGCAAGCATTCTCTCTATTGCGCGACTGTGAGAGAATTTTTAAAACAGTTATTTTAATACGTTTATTAAAAACTTGTATTATTTAGTAAAACGAATTTATTTATTAGACTTTATTGGAAACGGCACTGGTTCAGTGTAACCGTTTAGTCACCACTAACCGGCACTG
>CAIYWD010000078.1 GCA_903929815.1 uncultured beta proteobacterium | reverse complement strand
TCGCGCAAGACTGATAAAACCCCGCACGGTGACATGGTGCTGGGGGTGTCAACTGTGCGGCATGAGCACCATGACATTTGGCCCATTCAAATTCGTAGAACGGCTAAAAAAGGCTGGCCTATCCCGCGAACAGGCATCGGCTATCGTTGAAGCTCAAAAACTTGGATGCCCATATCCGCGACGGATGGCTGTGATGGGGTCTAAACGGTTACGCGCCGCCAGTAGCCCACTCGGGCACGTTCAACTGAGGAATCTAGGATAACAAAATCCCATTTAACTGAACCAGTGCCGTTGCAATGAAACTTTATGATTTACCAATGAAAAAGGCTTCCAAAAATCGCTCTTTGGAAGCCTTTGTAGTGTCTTGTGGTCGGGGCGAAAGGATTCGAACCTTCGACCCTCTGGTCCCAAACCAGATGCGCTACCAAGCTGCGCCACACCCCGATGGCTGAATTGTAGCGGGTGATCAGGTGGATTAATTTTGTGATTTGGTCGCTAGGGATTTGGATGTCGCACCCAAGCAAAGCCACATCACTTTGAAACGCACCCGGCTTTCGCCCTCCCATCCCTCCGAACCGTGCGTGCGATTTTCTCGCACACGGCTCTCCAGTTATGGTTTCCACATCGGGATTGGCTCGCTCAAGTATTCGCTCATGCCATCACTTTTTCTGTACGTTACATATCCACTTTCCTACTCCGCGCTTCTCAGGCCGTCCTCTGCAAAGTTATTTATCTATTGGATACCCTCATTCAACTTGAAGACGTTGACAGTTTTACAATGACCGCATCCTTGATCTACCTGACATACACCCCATGGAAACTGTTGCTGTACTTGATTTTGAAACCACGGGTCTGTCGCCCCAGTATGGTGACCGTGCCACCGAAATTGCCATTGCGTTGGTGCAAGCCGGCGTGGTTGTTGATCGTTTTCAAAGTCTGATGAACAGTGGGTGCAGAATTCCGGCAGAAATTACCCAACTCACGGGCATTACCAATGCCATGGTTGCCGCTGCACCACCTGCTGCTACCGTCATGCGGGAAGCAGCCCGGTTTGTTGGCAAACTGCCCCTGGTGGCGCACAACGCTTCGTTTGACAAAAAATTCTGGATATCCGAACTAGAGCGCCTGTCCATAGTGCCCAGCAGTTCTTTTGCATGCACCATGCTGTTGTCGCGCAGGCTTTACCCTAACGCATCCAACCATCAACTCTCCACGCTGGTGCGACTGCTCGGGCTGCCCCCAGCCGTTCGGGCGCACCGTGCCATGGCAGATACTGAAATGGCCAGCCACCTGTGGTGTCGTATTCAAAAAGATGTGTCTGACACTTACGGTATTCAGGTCGTTACCCACACACTGCTGATGCGTGTTCAACGGACACCCCGCTTGAAAATGCCAGCCTTGTTGCAGTCTTGCGCCCAAGCCGTTTAGGAAAACGAAGGGGCGCCGCAAGCCCTCCATGTCAACACTTGCCACATCATGATCAGCAGCGATACAGCAATGCACTCTTTTCAAACGACCGTCAAACCCAGCGGCCGCACCTTTTCAGTTCAGCAAAACGAAACCATTTTGGCAGCGGGCATTCGCCAGGGGATTAACCTGCCTTATGGCTGCAAGGACGGTGCCTGTGGTGTTTGCAAATGCAAAAAAATATCGGGAAACGTCACACATCTTGAACACCAGAGCAACGCCTTGAGTTCTGATGAAGAAGCCCGTGGCATGGTATTGAGCTGCTGCGCCTTGGCCTACAGCGATGTGGTTCTGGAGTCACACCAAGTCACGACAGAGGGCGCTTTCCCTGTCAAAAAAATGCCTCTGCGGGTGACATCTCTGGAAAAAGTATCGGCAGATGTGATGGTGCTGACACTTCAAATGCCCGCCCATGACACATTTTTATACCGCGCCGGTCAATATCTTGACGTTTTACTACCCAATGGGGTTCGTCGCAGTTATTCGATGGCCCACGCATCTCACACACTGGCAGGGTTTCTTGAGCTGCACATACGCCATACCCCTGGCGGAAAATTCTCTGACCATGTTTTTAACGCCATGAAAGAGAAGGATATTTTGCGTATCGAAGGCCCTTACGGCAGTTTTTATCTGCGCAAAAACAGCACCAAGCCCATGATTTTTCTGGCATCAGGCACGGGTTTTGCCCCCGTCAAGGCGCTGGTGGAGCATCTCCAATTCGCCAACATCACACGGCCTGTCAGCCTGTACTGGGGAGGGTGTCGTCCTGCGGATTTGTACCAGGATGCCTGGGTTAAGGATCGGCTGTTGGAGATGCCTTCTTTACGCTATGTTCCTGTGGTTTCTGATGCCTTGCCACAAGACGGCTGGACAGGACGCACGGGGTTTGTTCATCTTGCCGTGCTGGTCGATTTTCCTGATTTGAGCCATCATCAGGTTTATGCGTGTGGTGCGCCCGTGGTGGTCGATTCTGCGCGAACCGACTACCTCCGTGCTGGCTTGCCTGAAGATGAGTTTTTCGCCGATGCATTTACTCCCAACCGTTCATGATGTGACCGAGATACCATTATCCGGGTGTGTTTCCAAGTGATGTGGCTTTGCTTGGGTGCGACATCCAAATCCCCCCTAACCCCTTTGAAAAAGGGTTAGGATAAGTTGTGCTTATGGCCGCCAGAGTTGGGGTGCAATGCCAGGCGCAAATCGCTTATGTGGCCTAGCCACATAAGCGATTTGTAACGACGCAGTGCGCCCAAATC
>CAIYWD010000077.1 GCA_903929815.1 uncultured beta proteobacterium | reverse complement strand
TTTAGACCCCATCACAGCCATCCGTCGCGGATATGGGCATCCAAGCTGGGAACGCGGGCATCTTGCCCGCAGCGGGCGGGACGCCCGCGCTCCCAAGCAACACATCACGGAATGTGGTCAGGGGGTCTAAACGGTTACGATGGGAGGGTGCAAACCCTGCCGGTTTTCGCTCCGCGAGTTCTTCGGTCTCTCAACCCGTCAGCACTGCCGCCCGATTTGAGAGTTGGTCGACAGAGTTTTAACGGAACTCTGGAGGCCAACATGGCTAACGCTATCACTACGGGCGAATCCGCCCAATCTACGCTCGTCACACTCGTTGACGACAAACCAACTCTGGCCTGCATCATGATCACAGCCGTCTATCGCATGCACCGCTGGCTGTCCTGGCAAGGTATTTGGGATCAGAAACAGACCGGCTGGCTGGGCTGGCTTCAGAGGCAATCGAGGTTTTTTCCGATCGCCTTCAAATATCAAATCTCGATGGTATTGATCATGATGGCGCTGATGACCATTTCGCGCGGCCCATGGATTGGTGGCTTTGCCGGAGCTATTCTGGCTGTCGTGGGCAATGCCAAAGATCGCAAAAAATGGCTCATCATTGTGGTGGTGCTATTTCTGGTGGGCGGCCTAGCGGGGCAGACTGCGCTCGATGCCTACATCACTCCCAAAGAAGGTGAAATTCTCAGTGGCGAGGCGCAAACCATGCTGTACCGCAAGGTCATGATTGAACAGTACAGGGGTTTTTTGATGGAGAAAATGTGGACCGGCTGGGGCCTGACAACGGTGCCAACCATCAAGGGCATGGAATCGGTGGACAACGCTTTCTTCCTGATGGCGTTACAGCACGGTGTACTAGCACCTGCGTTGTTTATTGTCATCTTCTTGTATGCCATTATTTCTCAGGTTAAATTTGCTCTGAAAGCGCCACCCGGTGAGCCGCCCATCGGATTTACTTTCTCTGGCATTTACCTGGTGTGTTTTATTGCCTTTTCGACGGTCTATATGGGCGCACAGACCGAACCCACGCTATTTTTGCTGCTCGGCTGGGGCGAGAGCATCAAAAATCGCAAGGAAAGCGGGGGTTCAGCTTTTGGTACACCGTCAGTTACCGTCAACAACAAGCCTACTTTCAGGCGTGTGATGTCTTAAAAAAATTCATGGGATTTCATGTGTATCAGGTGCTTCTTATGCTATTAAAGAAATAGCTAACAATGCTTATCTGACGTGCGTTAGCGGCTGTTTTGATGTTTATTTTTCAGGCACAGAGTTGCGCATCCAATGCCTCAAATTGTGAAGTTGCGCACGAGAAGGCATTCAGCGCTTTGTTCACATGAATGACAATTGGTCATTGTTTAAATTTCCATCTGCCTTGGCCTGGCAGTTTTTCATTAAAAAATATGATCCATGCTTCTGATATTTTGAATGCCAACATCTTGATCGTCGATGATCAAGATGTCAATGTGCAATTGCTCAAGCAAATGTTGAGCGATGAGCATTACACCACGGTGACTTCCGTTACGCAACCCGCAGAGGTGTGCGCACTGCATCGCCAAAATAACTACGATTTGATTTTGCTGGATTTGCAAATGCCGGTTATGGACGGGTTTCAGGTCATGGAAGGCCTGAAAGCCAATATTGGCAATAGCTACCTTCCCGTCATTGTGATCACAGCACAACCAAGCCATAAACTGCGCGCCTTGCAAGCAGGGGCAAGGGACTTTATCAGCAAACCGTTTGATGTGATTGAAGTCGGAACACGTATCCGCAACATGCTAGAAGTGCGCTTGCTTTATAAGAAGCTGCATGAATTCAACCATGTTTTGGAGCAAACCGTCCAAGAACGAACGGCAGAACTTAGTGAGAGCGAGGCTCGCTACCGTCACCTGACAGAGTTAGCCTCTGATTGGTACTGGGAGCAAGACGAAAACGGCAAATTTACCAAAATATCAGGCCCAGTGCGGGAAATGCTCGGCATTCGTGTGGATTCCCTGCAGGGGTACCCCCTTACGATCCAGAGGGACGATTGGGATGAGTCTGAGCGTGAAACCCTGCGCACCATTATTGCTGCACGTGAGCCTTTTCTGGATCTTCTTTTCCACCGCGTCAATACTGATGCGTCACGACAGCAATTCAGAGTCAGTGGCGAGCCTATGTTTAACAAACATGGCCGCTTTCTGGGTTATCGATGTATTGGCATTGAGGTGGTGACCAAGGCTTGAAAATGCAACTACTCATGCAAGGGCTGAGTAACCATTGGCGAGGGGGGGTGGAACATTCCAGTGGTGGTCGTCACTTCCCGCGATGACAGGCAACGGTGGTGGCTACGCTAAAAATGCGACCTGTACGATTGAATAGGCCGATTTTCTGCCAAAAACGGATTAATAGTGCATTTTTGCAGCCGTTGTTGAATGAGAGCGTTGAAGGAGCTCAGCGTTTACGATCCATTTTCAGACCAACACATCAAATGATGTCCAAGATACTTGGCTGTTCAAAGATTCAGACTGCCTGATCCGTAATGAGTAGACTTGGCATCTAGAGCAGGAACAGTTAGAATTTTAGCTACATTTACAGAATTTTATGATGTTTTTTATCAAAGTAAACGACTTTTAATAAAAAACTTAATTTTTAATCCTACCTAGAAAAACCCTGAATTTTCTAAACACAGGTCAAGCACTGGATAGATATCGAGATCATGCAATTCGTCCTACCAGTTGCTTGCCAGACTGATTGGACATGGGAAAACCAAAGTCGAGGCAAGATTACTTGCACTGAGTTGGGTTTTTCAATCGTACAGGTCGCTATTTTGGCAGGGTTGTACTGTGGAACTGTCTGATGACCCCCAGAGCGCCGCAGATGAACTCATCGCATTGCTGGCGCACAACGACACACTGGAGCAACAGCGGCACAGCAATATGTTTCACAGTCTTGTCTTTCACGACTGGCGTCACCGCATTGCTGTTATAGACTTTCAGATAAATAACTTCCATTTTGATCGAAAAAATGTCTTTAAGTTCATCAGGTTACTTGAGACTACTTGGAAACTATTTATCTGAAAGTCTATATATGTGCGGCCTGTTCAATTTGCCAATGCCAGTGACTCTGATCGACGACATAGCGCGCCTGAAGGCGTTAGGATATGGTCAACAATAAGTTCCGCATTTAGCCGTCAGAGTTGGGATGCAATGCTAGCAGGCTGTCGGGCTTGATAGATAAACTATTGATTTATAAAAATAATGCGAATTTCGTCTTATTGTGAAAATCATTAAAAATCAATGATTTATACATTCAAGTCCGACAGCCTGCTAGGCGCAAATCGTGCGGTGTGGCTCAGCCACATAAGCGATTTGTAACGACGCAGTGCGCCCAAATCTGACGAGCCGAATGCACAACTTATTGTTGACAATATCCTTAGCGGCTCTGTATCAACCGCCTGCTTGAGTTGGGCGTGTTATCGAAGACACAAAGTTGATACCAATTTCACATTTTTGCCATGCTTCGCCTGGCATCTTTAATAACATCAGGTTCATGAATACATGCTTTGATTTTGCGAAAATCCGTGTTGTTGATCAACATGTCAATGTCCCGCCACGTGACAACCCATTAGAGAGACCAGGGATATGACTCATGACAGACCTCGCATTCTGGCGATCGATGACACACCGGCCAATTTGATGACGCTGGGCGCAGCGCTGGGCAATGAATTTGATTTTCAGATTGCCACAAGCGGCCATGAAGGGCTGACTCTGGCCGCACAAAGACCGCCAGACATCATCATCCTTGACGTGATGATGCCAGAAATGGATGGTTTTGAGACCTGTCGCCGACTCAAGAATGACACGAAACTGCAGCATGTTCCTGTGATTTTTTTGACTTCCTTGACCGATCCTGATGCTGAAAGTACCGGTTTGGCATTGGGCGCTGCAGATTACCTGACCAAACCCATCAATATTGACATCGCTAAACACAGAATTCGCAATTTGCTTGAGCGCCAACGCTTGTACCAGGAGGTGGCGGCCCAACGCGATCAACTCTTGCAATACGCTTATTTCGACACATTAACCAAATTACCCAACCGGCGCTTGCTCAATGACCGCCTGACCCAGACGATTGCCACCAGCAAGCGAAGTAGGCACTATGGGGCACTGATGTTTCTTGATCTGGATAATTTCAAACCACTCAACGATGTGCATGGGCATGAAGTTGGTGATTTGCTGCTGATAGAGGCCGCCAGCCGAATCAAACATTGCGTGCGTGAAATTGACACCGTGGCACGCTTTGGTGGCGATGAGTTTGTGGTCGTGCTCAGTGATTTGCGTTCAGACCCAAAAGAAGCGACGGTGCAGGCTGGCATCGTCGCTGAAAAAATCCGCAGTGCGCTCTTCCAACCTTTTACTCTTTCACTGCACCGTCCAGGCAAAACGGTGGTTACCGTGGAACATCACTGCACGGCGAGCATCGGTGTGACTTTGTTGCTTCATGATGATGCCCACTGTGAAGCCGACTTTCTTAAATGGGCAGATGCCGCCATGTACCAGGCTAAAAAGGCCGGTCGCAACCAGATTCGGTTTTATGCAACCACTGCCTGAGCCAATCAACTGCAACGAAGTCACTGATGACGCACGCCATCAGTCACTGCCCACCATGGTCGGCTTCTGGGACAAGCAACTGCGCAACCGGTTTGGCAATCAGGCTTATGCCGTCTGGTTTGCAGTCGATCCGGCACACATGCAGGGCATGCACCTGCGCGATGTTATTGGTGAACAACGCTATCAGCAAAACCTGCCCTACATTGAAGCCGCTCTGCGGGGCAATATTCAGCGGTTTGAGCGCGAAATAATATCCCCGGACGGCAAGCAAACCTGGTATTCACGCACCCAATACCTGCCAGAGATCACGGATGGCGAGGTGCAAGGTTTTTACGCCGTGGTTTACGATGTCACCGAGGCCCACAAAAACCAACGAGCGCTAACAAGAAGTAACCATGAACTCCAGCACGCCCAATTCGTAGCACAAATTGGCAGTTGGTGGTGTGAGGGCAAAAGTCAAAAACTTGAAGGATCGAATCAAACTTTTGACATTTTGGGCTGGGCACCGGGTGCAAGCATGTGCTTCAATGACCTGCTGGCTTTGATTCACCAGGATGACCGTGCAGACTTTGATGCCCATTGGCAGAGCGTGCTGAGGGGGCAGACTTCAATTTGTTTCCACCGGATTGTGGTCGGCGATGAAACCAAGTGGGTGCAGCAAGTCATGCAGCATAACTACGATGCAAAGGGTTTTCAGTGTGGTTACTGTGGCACCATTCAGGATGTGACGGTTCACAAGAACGCCCAGCAAAAACTAGAACAAGCCGAGCTGCTGTTGCACTCAGCCATTGATGCAGTCGGTGAAGCTTTTGTCATTTATGACGAGAACGACCAATTGGTTTTTTGCAATGAACAATACCGTGAGGTTTATCGCACCAGTGCGCCGGTGATCGAAATCGGACGAACCTTTGAAGAATTCCTTCGCTACGGGGTACAACATGGCCAATACAAAGCAGCCATCGGGCGTGAAGACGACTGGATTGCCGAGCGGCTGGCCATTCACACCCAAGGCAATCATGCGTTAATCGAGTCACTGGACGAGGGGCGCTGGGTTAAAACGCTTGAAAAGCGAACCCCCACAGGTCACAGGGTGGGTTTCAGCTTTGATATCACTGAGCTTTACCAGGCAAAACAAGCCGCCGAAGCCGCCAACATTGCAAAAAGCCAGTTCCTGTCCACCATGAGTCACGAAATCCGTACACCGATGAACGGCATTCTTGGTATGGCACAAGTGCTATTGGCACCCAAACTGTCAGACAACGACCGGCTTAATTTTGCCAAGATTATTCTCAGCTCAGGGCAGACATTGCTGGCCCTGCTCAACGATATTCTGGATATCTCCAAAATGGAAGCCGGCGAGTTGAAACTTGAATCCAACCCGCTTGTTCCGCTGCAAGTGATGGATGAAACCCTGTCACTGTTTTCCAAAATAATCCAGGGCAAAGGCATACAGCTTGAGTCCCTCTGGAGTGGTCGTGGTCCACAACAAAGCTATCTGGGAGATGCACAAAGGCTGCGTCAGATGCTTTCCAACTACCTTAACAATGCCATCAAGTTCAGCAGTCAGGGAGTGATTCAGGTAGAGGCGCACGAACTCAGTCGCGATGCAAAGACCGCCTGGCTCGAATTCGCTGTCACCGACCCTGGCATTGGCATTGCCAAGGATAAACAGGCTCATTTGTTCGAACGCTTCTCTCAAGCCGACAACTCGATGTCACGTCGCTATGGGGGCACTGGGCTGGGCCTGTCTATCGTTCGCAGCCTGGCCCAGTCCATGGGTGGCGAAGTTGGCATGGAAAGCCAAGCCGGGCAGGGTTCACGTTTTTGGTTTCGTGTGCGCCTGGGACTGTGTGCAACAGACACATCCAAGCCTCAAGCGCTGCCTGCCGTCCCAACGAGCACCCAAGCGCTGCAGCCGCCACAGTTTTACTGCCGCGTCATGGTGGTTGAGGACAGCTTGCTGCAACAAAAAATTGTCAACACATTGCTCAATCACCGTGGGGTGAAAACTGAACTCGTGGCCAATGGACAGGAGTGCCTGAACGCCATCGAAAAAGGCAGCAAGGTAGATCTGATTTTGATGGACATTCGCATGCCGGTCATGGACGGCTTTGAAACCGCCCGGCGGCTACGTCGGTGGGAGGCCATCAACAGCCAGCCACGCCGGCCCATCATTGCACTGACGGCAAGCGTTTTTGCAGACGACCAGCAACGCTGCCTGGTGGCGGGCATGGATGATTTTTTGACCAAACCGCTCAATGCCTTCGCGCTCGAATCTGCGCTCAAAAAGTGGCTGCCTGCAACGCCGCGAGCCACGCCAGCACCTGTCATGGCCAAGCCACCGATTGATAAGCGGGTTGTGCCATTGATCACAGAGATTCTTCCTTTGCTCGAGCAAAACAAATTCGACGCACTGAGCCGCTTCAAAGAGTTGCAGCAAGCCGTTACCAACACTTGCCTGGAGGAAGAAATGGCTCACATCGGTCAAATGCTCGAAGGGTTTCAATTTGACCTGGTACACAAGCGTTTGCAAAAAATGGTATTCGCCAGCCAGCAGGAAGATACGCACCATGATCCTAGATTCCTCGGTTGACCGCTTATTATCTTCACTAAACCGTTATGAAAATTGATATTTGTTACCTCGATGGAGTTCACCCTTTGGGTGAGAGCGCTACGCACCCGATTGAGCTACTGACGACACGTCTGGGGGTGTTGCTCCTCCTGGCAGGCAGTAGCCTGCGTCGTCGTCGCGCCTACCCAGACGCGCCGCCAGTAGCCCACTCGGGCGCGTTCAACTGAGGAATCTAGGATGAATGATCAACGTTCCATGGTTCTGGCCATTGACGACACACCGGTCAATTTATTGGCTTTGGGCGCAGTATTAGGCAATGACATTGATCTGCAAGTGGCTACCTCGGGTATGGCTGGTTTGGCTTTGGCGGCAAAATCGAAACCAGACTTGATTTTGCTCGATGTCATGATGCCAGAAGTGGACGGTTACGAGACTTATCGGCGACTCAGGATGGACCCCTTGCTGCAAAACATTCCGGTCATATTCCTGACGGCATTGAGCAGTGGCGAGGACGAGTCAGCCGGTTTGGCTTTGGGTGCCTGCGACTACATCATCAAGCCAATTCAAGTGGAGATTGTCCGGCACCGAATCCGCAACTTGCTAGAGCGTGAAAGTCTTCGCAAGCAAGTCATACGCCAGCGTGACGAACTCGGTCGGCTCAATAGCGAACTTACCCAGGCCAGCCTGCAGTTGGAGGCGACGCACCAGCGCGAAATCGCTACAGGGCACAACATCCAGCGCAGCTTGCTGCTCGGCGAGTCTCCAAAGGGCATTGATGCTGCCTGCTTTGACTTCTTCAGCGATCCTTCGCAAGGTATAGATGGTGACTTCTACGACATTCGTCGTCTGCACACCCACTGCTTTGATGTGCTGGTCGGTGATGTCATGGGCAAAGGTGTGCAGGCAGCGTTGATTGGTGCTGGCATCAAGACGGCTTATCACCAGGCGTTGGCCGATTTGTTGATTGCCAGGTTCGCCAAAGGTGGGCTGCCAACCCCCGCCGATATCATCAATCAATTGCACCGGATGCTGACACCCCGGCTCATGAATTTGGATTCTTTTGCCACATTGGGTCTGTACCGTTTTGACCTGGAAGCGCTAACCCTGAGCTATGTCAATGCCGGCCACACGCCTGGCCTTTTGGTGTGTTCCGATCAGGTGCAATCGCTGCTGGGTGATAACCTGCCCATTGGCGTTCTGGCCGATGAAATCTACACCGAGGTCCGCATCGACATCGGGTGCAACGACAGTTTGCTACTATTTTCGGACGGCATCACCGAGGCCTGTAACGCCTCTGGTGAAGAATTTGGCCAGGAACGACTTGCAGCTCTGGTTGCAGCCTGGCCCAAAACAGGTACTTGCACCTGCACCTGCACCTGCACCGACAAGCTCAATACCATCCGCCAGGCGCTGCGCAGCTTTACCGATGCACGCCCAGCAACTGACGATCAAACGGCGCTGATTGTTGAACTGCATGCCAATTCCGTCCACACCTAAGGATATGGCATTCTGGCCACCCTGAATGATGAAAGAATTTTTTACCCATATGTAGGTCGGGTCGGGTTAGCGCGTAGCGCGTAACCCGACATAACAGCACGACAGATACCTGATATTCCAGCGCATGAAGATGTCGGGTTACGCGCTAC
>CAIYWD010000076.1 GCA_903929815.1 uncultured beta proteobacterium | reverse complement strand
TTCAAAGGGGGGAATGAGAACGGTTAGCCTATTTGGGCAAAGCGCTGTATTTGTCCCCCCTTTGAAAAAGGGGGGTTAGGGGGGATTTGGTTTTTGTATTGCACCACATCACTTTGAAACGCACCCGGGGGCTTGGGTCTCTTGCCCTTGTGTGTCGAGGGCGTACTTTCATCATGACCATATCCTAAGGGTCATTTTGCCTTTTAGCCCTTACCCATCATGCGTAGTTCGCTATCAAAACAATACTAACATCAAGTCCGATTCTCAGGACTCACAGGTGCAGGACGGTCAATCAAGACCTTCATTGACAGCTTCACACGGCCTTTTTCATCGGTTTCCATGACCTTGACCTTGATGATTTGACCTTCTTTCAAATAGTCGCTCACCCGCTCGACGCGCTCATGGGCGATCTGGCTGATGTGCAGTAAACCATCTTTGCCTGGCATCAAATTGACAAGCGCACCAAAATCCAGAATTTTTGTCACAGTACCTTCATAGACCTTGCCAATTTCCAGTTCAGCGGTCATTTGCTCAATGCGCCGTTTGGCTTCTTCAGCTTTAACCGGATCCGCTGAGGCAATGGTGATGGTGCCGTCATCTTCAATGTTGATTTGCGTGCCGGTTTCTTCAGTCAATGCGCGAATCAAGGCGCCGCCTTTGCCTATCACATCCCGAATTTTGTCAGGGTTAATTTTCATGATGAACAAGCGAGGGGCAAAATTGGACACCTCGGTATTAGCCTGTCCCATCGCCTCTTGCATCTTGCCCAGAATGTGCATCCGCGCTTCCTTGGCCTGCGCCAAAGCCACTTGCATGATTTCCTGGGTAATGCCTTGAATTTTGATGTCCATCTGCAAGGCAGTGATGCCTTGGGGGGATCCGGCCACCTTGAAGTCCATGTCGCCCAAATGATCTTCATCGCCAAGAATGTCAGTCAGCACGGCAAAACGATTACCGTCTTTGATCAATCCCATCGCAATACCGGCCACATGGGCTTTTAAGGGTACGCCGGCATCCATCAAGCTCAAGCAGCCGCCGCACACCGTGGCCATGCTCGAAGACCCGTTGGATTCGGTCACTTCAGACACCACTCGCATGATGTAAGGAAACGCATCTTTGCTGGGCAACACCGCCACCAAAGCACGCTTGGCCAGACGACCATGGCCAATTTCACGGCGTTTGGGTGTGCCGACGCGACCTGTTTCTCCTGTGGCACTGGGTGGCATGTTGTAGTGCAGCATGAAACGGTCATCGTAGTCGCCTGACAGGGCGTCAATGCGCTGGGCATCGCGTTCCGTTCCCAGGGTGGTGATCACCAGGGCCTGCGTTTCGCCACGTGTAAACAAGGCAGAGCCGTGGGTGCGTGGCAAAACCCCATTGCGAATTTCAATGGGGCGAACGGTGCGGGTGTCTCGGCCATCAATGCGCGGTTCACCTGCCAAAATCTGACCACGAACCAAGCGAGCCTCAATATCAAACAGCATGGATTCAATTTTGACGGTATCAAATTCAATACTCTCAGCTTTCAACCCCGCCATCACATCAGCATAAGCCGTTCGGCAGGCTTGCGTGCGAGCTTGTTTGTTGCGCAGTTGGTAAGCGGCTGCCAGTTTGTCTTTAGCCAGGTGCTCTACCTTGGCAATCAGGACATCATCTTTGGCGGGCGGTTGCCAATCCCACACAGGCTTGCCCGCATCTCTAACCAGTTCGTGAATGGCGTTGATGGCAATCACCCCTTGAGCGTGACCAAACATCACAGCGCCGAGCATGATTTCTTCAGACAGTTGATCGGCTTCAGATTCAACCATCAGCACGGCAGTTTCAGTGCCTGCCACCACCAAATCCATTTGGCTGCCTTTGCGCTGGATTTGACCGGGGTTAAGCACATACTCACCATTGATATATGCCACACGGGCAGCACCAATCGGGCCATTGAACGGCACACCACTGATGGACAGGGCGGCACTGACGGCAATCAGTGCGGCAATATCGGCATCAACTTCGGGGTTCAGCGACAGAGTATGAACCACCACTTGAATTTCGTTAAAGAAACCTTCGGGGAAAAGCGGACGGATGGGGCGGTCAATCAGACGGCTGGTCAGCGTTTCAAACTCGCCGGGGCGGCCTTCGCGCTTGAAAAAACTGCCGGGGATTTTGCCCGCAGCGTAAGATTTTTCAATGTAATCAACCGTTAATGGAAAAAAGTCTTGGTCGGGTTTGCTGTCAGTTTTGGCGACCACGGTGGCTAAAACCACTGTGCCGTCCATGTCTAGCAGGATGGCCGCAGTGGCTTGACGGGCGATTTCGCCGGTTTCCATGGTGACAGTGTGTTGCCCCCATTGAAAGGTTTTGGTGACTTTGTTAAACATGGTCATATCAATATTTCCTGAGATAAAAAATGATGGGAACTATCCCACCAAAAGCCAGAGGATCAGACACAACAGGCTACGATGCCATTCCATAGCTTCACTTCAAATAGCTATGGAATGACACAGCTTCGCACCGTCATAGTCGTATCCCCAAAAAAACGCCCGAAGAAATTCAGGCGTTAGGATATGGTCAACAATAAGTTGTGCATTTGGCCGTCAGAGTTAACGACGCAGTGCGCCCAAAGCGGACGAGCCAAATGTGGAAGTTATTGATGACCATATCCTTAGTGATGGAATTACTTGCGCAAACCGAGTTTGGCAATCAATGCCAAATAACGATCAGAATCTTTGGTTTTAAGGTAATCGAGCAGCTTGCGACGGCGGCTGACCATACGCAACAAACCCCGACGACCGTGGTGATCTTTGGCATGGGTCTTGAAGTGGGGAGTGAGTTCGTTAATGCGAGCTGTGAGCAGCGAAACCTGAACTTCTGGACTACCGGTATCACCGGCGTGGCGTGCGTTGTCTAAAACAACAGCGGCCTTGATGCTAGATGCAATCATGAGGATTTTTCCTGGGGGTTAATGACTTGCGTCAGGCGGTGGAAGTGTGCCTGACGTGCCTGGATTTTTGCGAAGTTTGCAAAGGGACGGAGTGTAGCGGATGGAGTATCTTCGGTGATGACAACTAGAACTCACGGGTGCGTTTCAAAGTGATGTGGTGCAATACAAAAACCAAATCCCCCCTAACCCCCCTTTTTCAAAGGGGGGACAAATCCAGCGCTTTGCCCAAATAGGCTAACCGTTCTCATTTCCCCCCTTTGAAAAAGGGGGGTTAGGGGGGATTTGGATGTCGCACCCAAGC
>CAIYWD010000075.1 GCA_903929815.1 uncultured beta proteobacterium | reverse complement strand
TTATTACTGACCACATCCTTAGGGTGGGGTGCGTTTCAAAGTGATGTGGAATTTTCTGTAGCTTGTAGAAGCGGCTTCCAGCCGCTTAGGATGTGGTCAGTAATAAGTTCCCCATTTAAAAATCAATAACATACAACTAATTACCTACCAATTTGTGCAACCCTCACCCCAACCCTCTCCCGCTGGGAGAGGGGGGAACATCCCTTCTCCCAGCGGGAGGGCAAAGGAGGTCGTTTATGCTCTGTCTTTGTCATGTTCCTTGGTATTCAAAGTCGAACGATTCGACAATAGCCAGCGTACCAGAACGGCTTGCAGCTTCTCCATGTAAAGGGGTTTGACCAGAAAATCATCCATGCCAGAGGCCAGACACTTTTGCCTGTCTTCTTCAAGGGCATTAGCGGTCAGGGCAACGATGGGCACGCGTGGTTGGCCGTGATCGGCTTCCCACAAACGAATTTTCTCGGTCGATTCCAGGCCGTTCATGATGGGCATTTGAACGTCCATCAACACCAGATCGGGCGGCGCGCCACCCTGGGTGATCAAGTCAAGCGCCTGTTGGCCGTCTTCAACGACCGTGACCGTCAAGCCAGAAGCATCCAGCTCGTCCAACATCGCCATGATGACCATCCGGTTCACCAGGTTGTCTTCGGCAATCAGCACCGTTCCTGTCAAATCCCTGGCTGGCACGGCTGCTGCCATGGTCTGAGGCGAATCCTGCGCATCGGTCTGGGTCGCAACGCGGACTCGAAACCAAAAACGCGAGCCCTGGCCGAGTTGGCTGTCAATGCCTACTTCACCCCCCATTAGTTTGGCCAGTTGCAAAACGATGGACAGCCCCAAACCGGTGCCGCCAAATTGGCGAGTGGTCGAACTCTCGGCCTGGCTAAAAGGCAAAAACAGATGGGCCTGCTGCTCGGGGGTGAGACCCATGCCACTGTCTGATACCGAAAATAGAAGCACCGCGTGCTGCGAATCGCGTTCAATTTCGCAGGCCACAATGCGAACAAAGCCGTGATCGGTAAATTTGATGGCATTGCTGACCAAGTTTGAGAGCATCTGGCGAAGCCGGTAGGGGTCACCCAAATAGCATAGCCCTGCCGACCCTTCCCAGATGGATTCGAGTTGCAGCCCTTTGGCGCTGGCAGTTCCGGCAAACAGTGCCTGAATGTCGCCAACGAGCGTGTCAGTCGCAAAAGCAATCGACTCCAACTGGAGTTTGCCAGACTCTACTTTGGACAAATCCAGGATGTCGTTGAGCAGTGACAGCAGCGTGTGGCCAGCATTCAGAACGGTTTGCGCGTATTGCACACGTTTGTCATCGGGTAGCTTAGGATGTGGTCAGTAATAAGTTCCCCATTTGGCTCGTCAGATTTGGGCGCACTGCGTCGTTACAAATCGCTTATGTGGCATGGCCACACCGCGCGCTTTGCGCCTAGCATTGCATCCCAACTCTAACGGCCAAATGGGGAACTTATTACTGACCACATCCTTAGACTTTGCGAGCAACTGCGCCATGCCCAAAACGCCATTCATGGGGGTGCGCAGTTCATGGCTCATGTTCGCCAGAAACTCTGACTTGAAACGGTTTGCAACCAGGGCTTCCTTTTCTGCATTACGCGCACGCACCAGTGCTTTTTGAGTCCCCAGATTGATGTAATAAGTCAGACCACCGGTAAATGCAAACAAGGCTGTGTAAGTCACCCAATCCGCCACACTGACACCGTCAACAGGCGTGACCAGCCAGTCGGCGTTTTCGGCAAAGATCAGCCCCAGAACGGCCAGCGAGGCACCTACCGTACCCAACACAATGCCGTGCAGACCAAACAGCACCCCCATCATCACCACCCAGTAGGCAAAGAAGGCCGTCGTGGGTTCGCGAATGCTTCCTACACTGGCGATCGCCGCGGTGAGGAAAACCAGCACAAAAACCATCAGCCCCAGCCGCGCCCACGCAACCCTGCCACGACGCAGCCAGAGCAGAAATTGCACCATCATGACGCACGCGAACAGGTTCATGATCAGGGTGACAAGAGGCAAGGTGTCATCTAACGCATGACACACCATAAGCAAACAGGTCAACAAAATACCGCTCAACCCGATCAAGTTGACCAGGCCAGCCTGGCGCGTCTTTTCTTCGTCGCCTTCAAATACAGGTGGTGCCAGCCAAGGCAGCAACTGACCTATTCGCCCAAAATTTGGTTTCATACTTGAATCCTTGAGTTTTAATTCAATGACTTTATTATACTAATCAATTACTTATAAAAAAATTGGACATACCCACCATGAACCCACCAAGTAGCCGCTGGCACAATGCCCTGTCATGACCGGTTTCAGCTAAGGATATGGTCAACAACAAGTTCCGCATTTGGCCGTCAGAGTTAAAGATGCAGTGCTAGGCGCAAATCGCGCGGTGTGGCCCAGCCACATCAGCGATTTGTAACGACGCAGTGCGCCAAAATCTGACGAGCCAAATGCGGAACTTCAGACTTCCTGATCCGTGTGGAAGCGCCATCTTGGCGCTTGACAAGTTAAAAGCGGCAGGATGCCGCTTCCACAAGATGCCATTCTCGATTCCATCATTTTTGCTACCTGTGCTTGGTGCGGATCGGGAAGTCTGAACTTATTATTGACCATATCCTAAAACCTCGTTGACTTGGGGACGGGGGATGACACGTTGCACCCCCTTGATCCGATCGTTCGTGGGCAAAGGAGGTCGTTTATGCTCTGTCTTTGTCATGTTCCTTGGTATTCAAAGTCGAACGATTCGACAATAGCCAGCGCACCAGAACGGCTTGCAGCTTCTCCATGTCAAGGGGTTTGGCCAGAAAATCATCCATACCAGCGACCAGACACTTGTGCCGATCTTCTTCGTAGGCATTGGCGGTCAACGCAACGATGGGCAGACGGGGTGTACCGTGTTCGGATTCCCATAAACGAATTTTCTCAGTCGCGTCCAGTCCGCCCATGATGGGCATTTGAACGTCCATCAACACCAGATCGGGCGCGCCACCCTGGGTGATAAAGTCAAGCGCCTGTTGACCGTCTTCAACGACAGTGACCGTCAAGCCCGAACAATCCAGCTCGCCCAACATCGCCATGATGACCATTCGGTTCACAGGATTGTCCTCGGCAATCAGCACTGTACCTGTCAAATCCTTGGCTGGCACTGCATCTAGTTCTGCCGTGGTCTGAGGCGAATCCTGAGCATCGCCATGAAGCAAAACGCGGACACGAAACCAGAAACGCGCGCCCTGGCTAGGTTCACTATCAATGCCTACCTCACCCTCCATCAATTGCGCCAGTTGCAAAACAATGGACAGCCCCAAGCCAGATCCACCAAATTGGCGGGTGGTCGAGCTGTCTGCCTGGCTAAAAGGCTGAAACAGACGAGCCTTCTGCTCATTTGTTATGCCAACGCCACTGTCTGATACCGAAAATAGAAGCACGGCGTGCTGGGACTGGCGTTCAATTTCGCAAGCCACAATGCGAACAAAGCCGTGAGCGGTGAATTTGATGGCATTGCCGACCAGGTTTGAGAGCATCTGACGCAGCCGGTGGGGGTCACCCAGATAGCATGGCCCCGCCGGCCCCTGCCAGACGGATTCCAGTTGCAGCCCTTTTGCGTTGGCAGTTTGGGCAAACAGAGAACGAATGTCGCCAACGATGGGGGCGACGGCAAAGGCAATTGACTCCAGCTTGAGTTTGCCGGCCTCTACTTTGGACAGATCAAGGATGTCGTTGAGCAGCGATTGCAACGTGTGGCCTGAATTAAGAATGGTTTGCGCGTACTGCACACGCTTGTCATCCTGAAGATGGGGCTTCACGAGCAACTGCGCCATGCCAAGAATGCCATTCATCGGTGTGCGAACCTCATGGCTCATCGTGGCCAAAAATTGGCTTTTGGCAGCGGTGGCGGCCAAAGCCTCTTGCTTTGCTTCAATCAATTTTTCCTCTGCCCTTTTTTGAGCGGAGATGTCAACACAAGACCAAAGCACTTGTTCCGAGTTCTCGCCAAACATCGTGCCTGCCAGGTCGAACCAGATCAGACTGCCATCCTTGTGGCGAAATTGAATCGGCGCACGAAACACCTGATGGGCATGAATAACAGGGTAAACGGCTTCACCCCAAACCAAAAAGGCCTCTTCGCTCTGAAACAGCAAGCGGGTCTCACGCCCCTTGATTTCAAACCATTCATACCCCAGCGTTTGTACCAAAGACGGGGTGGCCCAGTGAATATGGCGGCCTTGCGTGATGGCCAGACCAACGACATCACTTTGCAAAATGGCCTGCTGCTCACTCAGGAGGGCAACAATTCTGTCCTGGGCTGCATGTCGCTCTGTCACATCAGTAAAACTGCCGACTACACGGACGGGGTGACCCTGTTCGTTACGTTCAACCACGCCGCCACGATCCTGCACCCAAATCGTGCCCTGTTGGCCCACCATACGGTGCTCAGACTGGTAGCTATCCGTCTCGCCCTGCAACAAGACATCAAGGCGCTGCATGACCCCAGGCTTATCGTCTGGGTGAATAAAAGAGGCAAACACGGCCACCGTGTCCTGGACTTCACTGGGTTGAATACCCAGCTTTGCATACCATTGCCGGTTATGCACGACGCGACCAGACGGTATGTGCCAGTCCCAAATGGCCTCGCTCGTGACGTTCAGCACATCCTGAAGCCGCTGCTCACTCTCTGCCACTTGCTTGTGGCTACGAATGATCTCGGTCACGTCCTGCGATACCACCAGCACCTGAGGCTGTCCCAAACTGTCTTGCACAGGGGTTTTGATGGATTTGTAATGACGAACTTCGCCGCTTGCCATGTCTTGTCTGTCCTCAAAAACAACTTGCGTTTGGCCTGTTGACAAGACGGTCAGCGCACTTTGCTGCAGGCTCTCGGCCTGCGGGGCAGGTAGTACGCCAAAGTCACCGTCCTGTTTGCCCAGCATGGCCTCAGGTGTGGTGTTGTACCGACGGGCCAATGCTTGATTGACCAAAATAAAATGGCCTTGCGCGTCTTTAAGCATGACCGGGTCGGTCATGTTGTCTATCACTGCGCGCAGCATTGTTTCGGCGCGTCTGCGCTGTTCGATTTCCTGCTCGGCGCGCACCAGTGCGATGTTTGTGATTCGGTTGGTGTAATAGGACCACCATGCGCCTGATGCAAACAAGGCCGTCAAAACGATCCATTGGGTGATGCCAACGCTGTAATCTGGCTGGGGCAGCAGGCCGGCATTTTCTGCCAGGATAAGCCCCAGAATGGCCAGCGAGCTGGCAACAGTGGCCATCACAACGCCGCGCCATTGAAACATCGTCCCGATGAGCATCACCCAAAATAGATAAGCTGCTGCAATCGGTGTGCGGATGGTTCCCAGACTCATCATCGCAGCAGTGAGCAAAATAAAAAGGGGCACCGTCAGACCCAACGTGACCAGGGCGAGCTTGCCGTGGTGCAACATGCGACGAAAGAGCAAAAGCAGAAAGAACCAAACTATGGGGAAGATCAGTGAGCGGTCTGGAATGTTATGCCCCAGCATAGCGCCAACGATGATCATCAACGATCGCAAAAGGCCGAGAATGACAATGACATTGAGCAAGACAGCCCGTCTTGTTTTTACCGGATCACCGTCAAAAACAGGCGGCGATAACCAACGTCCGATGGCGGGTATCCAGGTGGATTGAATGTATTTTTTCATTGAATATTTTGATCAATTTGTCGGAGGACTGCCGGGTGCGATACCCGCTACAACCAGTAAAAAAGCCCGTATGACAGGCTATCCCTTCCGACAACCATATAACTAAAATAATAGCATCTCACGCTTATTCCACGGGCGTTAGAGGCCAAAAACATGGATAAAAAATCAGGCAGCCACATCGCCATAATCAGCGCACCAACATGGCTTGCACGCATTCTCTACCAGTGAGTCAGGTTCTGGTTTCATTGAATGTCATGCTTCTAGTGGATGACAGCTTCAACCTGAAAATCATAGCACAAATTAGCAATTTATGAAAAAACAAGACGTCAATCGCGCAGTGTGGTTCAGCCACATCAGATTTGTAACAACGCAGTGCGCCCAAATTTGACGCGCTACAAGCAAAACCTATTATTGACCATATCCTGAACGTGAAAGAACTCAAAAATATCAGTGGGTACGATTCAACCCAGATTCCCCGTAACCGTTTAGACCCCGCCACCGTCATTCCCGCGAAGGCGGGAATCCAGACTGACTTTTTGTACCCATGAAGACCAAAATACACTGGATTCCCGCCTTCGCGGGAATGACGACATCTGGGCCAGGGTCTAAACGGTTACGTTGAGACTCCTTTTGCCTGTTCAGGATTATTGGCACTGTGTGCAGTCCCAGCGATCACTGTGTTCTATACAGATCAACAATTTTTGAACATCGCTATGGACAGTCATGGACAAATCTTCCAAAACAAAGAGGGAGTGTCTCAACGGTTACCCCGATGTCAAGTGTCATAAAATTCCACCTTTTTAATCAGTAACGCCATGAAATGTCCTATTTGCATCACTCAAGATTTACTAATGACCGATCGTTTGGGTATCGAAATTGATTATTGCCCTCAATGCCGCGGGGTATGGCTGGATCGAGGAGAATTAGACAAAATCATCGCTCGAAGCACACAAGAATCAGTTCATGTGACGACCATGCCTGTAGCACAAAACTACGGTAGTGGTTATAGTGATCGTGCTCGTGATCGTCACCATGATGACTCTCATCGCCAACATGAAAAAAAATCCATCTGGAGAGAACTCTTTGATTGATGAATTGGTTAAGAATTGGTCAGGAATTGGAAACACTATTTTTTAATTTTGACAGGAATATGCAGTGACTCTTCTTAATAGATTTCGTACGTTTCATTGGCTGTTTGCAACAGTTTTTCTTTTGATATATCTAAGTGGAGACGACGGTAGCTTGTTTCATATATGGCTGGGCTACTTCCTAGTTGTATTCGTAACCATCCGGATAGTCTTTGCCCTCATCAGGATGAAGGGATTTCCAGTTCTCTATCCATCGTTTCAATATGGAGTTACATCCGTCACCATCAGTACATTATTGGTTATGGCCCTATTTTTATTTGCAAGCATCACGTTGATTTCTGGATTGGTCATGGTTGATCATCGCCAGATAATCGGATTCGCCTCTACCAAAATCGTCACACCGGCCTATGCAGATGACGATAACGACATGGAGCAGAAACAACATCAACGCAGAATATCCAGAATATCCAGAATATCCAAAGATGCTTCTTCCCACGCCGTCAAGGAAGTACATGAAGTTGCAGCAAATCTCACCTTGGGATTATCAGTCGTACACATTCTGTTTGTGCTGATGTACCGTCGCCGTTTCGCACTTTGCATGATCCGGGGATCATCAGGGAACAATGGTACATAAGGATCAGTAATTAACAACATGGAGGGCACGATTTATGGCAGAACCTGGTGAATGGTCAGCAAAAGGGGCGACTTTAAGCGATGCCACAGCGCTTAAAGAATATGGTGTGAAACTGGATTTTATTGTGACGGGTATCAAGTCTGGCCAACTTGAATATCGGGAATCATGTATCTGGGGGAATCCTATTCTCAGAGTTGTGAGAAGTCAGCTTGAAAAATATATTTTGTCCCAACTGGGTAATGATTATCTTGAAACTCAAAAAGCACAAACTGAATTGCGGAAAATAAAAAGTGAAATGACAGCATTGACTAAAAATCTGACCTCTTTAAAGACACGGCGTTTAACTCTTGAAACCTTTCTTTCAACACATGTTAAAAATGATACTCTTACTTGAAATCAAATTAGTCACCGCGGCGTTCGTCAAATCGAATGCCCAATGTCACTTATCCGCGCATCATTTCCGAGAAGGGTACAAAACCTGAACAATATGGTCGCTGGGAAGATGAAGAGTAAAAGAGCGGGTATTGATAATGGGTGCGATTTTTATCGTTCCCACGCTCCTGCGTGGGAACGTGGTTAGTTTGGATATAGAGCGTGTGGTGAGGCTACGTTCCCACGCAGGAGCGTGGGAACGATAAAACTTTGAATCGCACCCATTGATGAGGGCGAACACATCCAGCCATGTGAATTTTGTTACAGTTCACAGGGTGGCTTGCTCCATCAACTTTCAGCAAGCAAAGATGAACCGATCACTGTTTTATGGAGTCTTCATCATGATTTATAAATTTAAATCTCAGGCCGCTGCTGATGTCATCATGCTGGAAATTAGTGGCGATCACATACTTTTCCTGCTTGGCCGTGAACCTTCACCTCAGGGCATCATCACGGTAGAGCAGATACCAGCCGCTATCGCTGCACTGGAAAAAGCTTTTGATGTGCATCTGGCAGAGACAATTCACGACGACAAGCCACTCTTGCCACAAGAAGACAGTGAAAACGACGGTGTCACGATTTTTCACCGCATCACCCCATTTCTCGAATTATTAAGGACCAGCGCACAAGAGGGCAAGGATGTGGTCTGGGGCGTGTGAGAGCGCTTTTTTATCAGCCCAACAGCTTCATCGACGTGCGCCTGCCCTGATAGATGCACGCGCCAGGCAAGATGACATCCATGACCGACATGACCGAAACCAACAGGGTACGCGAACAATTGGCAGCATCCCATGAGCGTTTTACCACTGTGCTGGAAGCTCTCGACTCTTCCATTTCAATAGTGTCTGTCGGGTCGGATGAAATTTTGTTTGCCAACACCATGTATCGGCAGTGGTTTGGGTGCTGTGCGCAGGGTCATCTGCAAATGATCTCCCAGACCAAAATGACGGTTACAGATCACCATGATGATATCCATGACACCATCGATGCGCCCAAGAAACCTCTGGTTCACAAGGAAATCGGCAACGTAGAGCTTTATTGGGGCAGTTTAGGGCGTTGGCTTGAGGTGCGAACGTGCGTTTTAAACTGGGTGAATGGCTACCCTGCTCACATGGTGATTGCCACCGATGTAACCTTTAGACGACAGGCCGATGATCTATCGCAACTGCAAGCACAACGGGCGCAAGCAGCAAGCCGACTGATGGCCATGGGCGAGATGGCCTCCAGCGTAGCGCATGAACTGAACCAGCCCCTGACGGCTATCCACAATTACTGTAGCGGCATGGTCTCACGCATCAAGGCTCAACAAGTTAATCAGGAGGAACTGCTCGAAGCGTTGGAAAAAACAGCGAAACAAGCCCAAAGGGCAGGACAGATCATTCATCGCATTTGCACCTTCGTCAAACGCAGCGAACCTCACCGCAGCGTCTCTGCCATACCCGCCATGGTGGCAGAGGCGTTGGAATTGGCTGATATGGAGTTGCGCCGGTATCATGTCAGACTCGTCCAATCTTTGGCCCCGGGTCTGCCCCACCTTCTCATTGATCCCATCTTGATTGAGCAAGTGCTGCTCAACCTGCTGAAAAATGCCGCTGAGTCCATTGATGTCGCAAAGCGCCCCACAAACCAGCGCCTGGTTACTTTGCACGTGGTACAAGCCTTGATGGATGACAAGCTGTATATTGAATTCAAGGTCAGTGACAACGGCCAAGGGATTGCGCCTGAAGTGATGCCCCGTTTGTACGAAGCGTTTTATTCCACCAAAGCCGAGGGAATGGGCATAGGATTAAGCCTGTGTCGTTCCATTGTGGAGTCGCACACAGGGCGCATGAAAGCCGAGAACCTCTACAATGAAGAAGTGATTGTTGGCTGTTGTTTCACGTTTTGGCTGCCTGTGGCAGGTGCGTTGACCCCATCTTAAATTCACTGCACATCGAGGATTTTTGCATTGATCATGAGTTTGATTCCAAAAAAAGGGACCGTTTATGTCGTTGACGACGATGAAGCTGTTCGTGATTCCTTGCACTGGCTGCTAGAAGGCAAAGATTTCATGGTGCGCTGCTTTGAGTCTGCTGAAGCCTTTTTGCACCGTTACAATCCTTTGGAAGTTGCTTGTTTGATGGTCGATATTCGCATGGCCGGCATGACCGGTCTCGAACTACAAGACTGTTTGCTTGAAGCTCGCTCGCCCTTGCCTGTTGCCTTTGTCACCGGCCACGGGGATGTGCCCATGGCTGTGGATGCCATGAAAAAAGGGGCGATGGATTTCATCCAGAAACCTTTTGATGAAGGATATCTGGTGACTTTGGTGGATCGCATGTTGGAACAAGCCAAAGTGTCTTTTGCAAGGATGCAAAGCGCAGCCCATCGTGAAGCCATGATGTCGCGTTTGACCGCACGAGAAAATCAGGTGCTTGAGCGCATCATGGCAGGCCGTCTGAACAAACAAATTGCCGATGACCTGAGCATTGGCATCAAAACGGTCGAAGCCCATCGCGCCAACATCATGATGAAGTTCAAGGCCAATACGCTTGCAGACATGCTAAAAGTAGTTTTGACATCCAACAACATCAAGCCCTAAATGCTATTTATTATATAGCTACTAACGCCCGTCCCTATTGGACCAGAGGCCTTTTTATAGATCATCTTTCCATGACTGCTCTTTCACCTTTAGCCCGTATTCTTGACGGCACAGCCCTGTCCAAAACGCTTCGTACCGATGTCAGCGTTCGGGTACAAACACAAAAGGCACGTGGTATCACGCCAGGTCTGGCCGTTGTTTTGGTGGGTGAAGACCCTGCCAGTCAGGTGTACGTTCGCAACAAGGTCAAGGCTTGCCAGGATTGCGGCATTCATTCGGTACTTGAAAAATACGATACCAGCATGACAGAGTCTGCCCTGCTGTCACGCATGGATGCCTTGAACCACGACCCCGCCATTCACGGCATTTTGGTGCAGTTGCCCTTGCCAAGGCACATTGATGCCATCCGCGTGATTGAAGCCATTTCACCTGCCAAGGATGTGGATGGTTTTCATGTGGCAAGCGCCGGGGCATTGATGACGGGTTTGCCCTGTTTTTTTCCCTGCACACCTTATGGCTGCATGAAACTTCTAGAGTCCATAGACTACTGTCTTCAGGGCAAACATGCTGTGGTGATTGGTTGCAGCAACATTGTGGGAAAACCCATGGCGCTGATGCTGTTGCAAAAAAATGCCACCGTCACCCTGTGCCACAAGTACACGCAAGACCTCAAAGCCATGACCCTATTGGCAGATGTGATTGTGACGGCAGTGGGCAAACGCAATCTTCTGACGGCTGACATGGTCAAACCCGGGGCCGTGGTGCTCGATGTGGGCATGAACCACACGCCAGAGGGGAAACTGTGCGGTGATGTGGATTTTGAAGGTGTTCGCCAAGTGGCCGGTGCCATTACCCCCGTGCCTGGCGGTGTTGGCCCCATGACCATCACCATGCTGCTGGTCAATACGCTTCTGGCAGCCGAACGTGCAGCTCCTCCTTTTTGAAAAAAATCCCATGCTCAATCCTTTGCTCTCTTTTGACGACCTACCCCTGTTTGACCAAATTTGCCATGAACATGTTGAACCAGCCATCAAGCAACTGCTCGACATCGCCAATGCTGCACTTGAAACGGTCACAGCGCCAGACTTTGCAGCCGACTGGAACGCTATTTCCATGGTTTTGGATGTTGCCACTGAACGACTCGCACGCGCCTGGGGTGCCGTCACCCATTTGAAAAGCGTTGCTGACCATCCTGAATTGCGCCAGGCCTTCAATGCTGTCCTGCCTTGTGTGACCGGGTTTTATACGCGCTTGGGCTCTGATGAACGCTTGTATGCAAAATACAAAGCCATCGCACCTCACACATTGACACAAGAGCAAACTCGTGCGCTCAGCAATGCACTGCGCAACTTTGTGCTAGGCGGCGCTCAACTGCAAGGTGACGATCGCACACGGTTTGCAAACATTCAAGACCGTCAGGCTACAGCCAGTCAAAAATTCAGCGAAAACGCGCTCGATGCCACCGATTCATTTGCGTACTATGCCTCATCTGAGGAGTTGGATGGTGTTCCTGTTGACATCGTCCAAACCGCGCTCTCAGCAGCAAAAGCTGAGGGTCAAGAGGGCTACAAACTCACCTTAAAAATGCCATGCTATTTGCCCGTGATGCAGTTTGCCAACAACCGTGCCTTGCGTGAAAAGATTTACCGTGCTTATGTCACCCGCGCATCCGATCAGGCTGATGAAGGCAGTCGTCAGTTTGACAATTCTGCTCTCATCACCGAACTGCTCGCCTTGCGTCTTGAAGAGGCCAGGCTATTGGGTTATGCCAATTTTGCCGAGGTCTCGTTGGTGTCAAAAATGGCCGAGTCACCCCAGCGTGTCATCACATTTTTGCGAGATTTGGCCGCACGGGCACGCCCCTATGCAGAAAAAGACGTGTCTGAACTTCGAGCCTTTGCTCTTGAACAGTTGGGCATGGACAACCCGCAGTCCTGGGACTGGCCTTACTTGAGCGAACAACTCAAGCAGGCACGCTATGCTTTCAATGAGCAAGAAGTAAAACACTACTTCATACTTCCCAAGGTTCTAGAGGGTCTGTTTCAGATGGTGGAAACCCTTTTCGACGTGAAAATTCGCCCAGATCACGCGCCTGTGTGGCACAAAGATGTGCAGTTTTATCGCATGGAACGCCCCGCCACTTCAGGCAACAACCCGCAGGGCAGCACTTTGATCGGCCAGTTTTATCTGGACACCACTGCACGCAACGGCAAACGCGGTGGCGCCTGGATGGACTGCGTGCGTGACCGCTGGCTGCGTCCCGATACAAAGCAAGTTCAAACCCCCGTGGCACAGTTGGTGTGCAATTTTGCATCCGGTGTGGGCGGCAAACCGGCCTTGCTGATGCACGACGATGTCATCACCCTGTTTCACGAATTCGGCCATGGCCTGCAACACCTGCTCACACAAGTGAATGAACGTGATGTCTCGGGCATCAACGGGGTGGAGTGGGATGCTGTTGAACTGCCCAGCCAATTCATGGAAAACTTTTGCTGGGAATGGCGTGTCCTGGAGCAGATGAGTGCCCATCTGGACACCCAGAAACCCCTACCAAGAGCTTTGTTTGACAAAATGCTGAAGGCTAAAAATTTTCAAAGCGGCATGCAAACCCTGCGACAAATCGAGTTTTCATTGTTTGACATGTTGCTGCATGAGCGCCCTGCCCTATCGACTGACATCATGCCCTTGCTGCAACAGGTTCAAGATGAAGTCGCCGTGTTGCCAGCACCCAACTGGGCACGACCCGCTCACACCTTCAGCCATATTTTTTCAGGTGGCTATGCTGCGGGTTATTACAGTTACAAATGGGCGGAAGTGCTCAGCAGCGATGCCTACGCCGCTTTTGAAGAAACCGCCGGTGCTGATGGACAGCCAGACATCAACATCAGTCTTCGTTACCGTCAGACGATTCTGGAAACCGGCGGCAGTCGCCCTGCCATGGAATCGTTCAAAAATTTCAGAAATCGAGAACCCACGATGGATGCGATGCTGCGGCATCAAGGCATGGCATCCTAATCATCATGACCTGATTTTGGAGATTGTTCAATATGTCATTCAACAATTTATTACCCCACTTGCCCCTTGTATTTTGCATGGCATTGACTGGCAGCCCTGCGCTGGCGCAAACCATCTACCGCAGTGTTGACGCTGATGGGCGCGTGGTTTTTTCTGACAAGCCCCCCATCATTGCCAAAAAAACACAAGCCATTGATTCTGCCCAACCCACGTTCAATGTCGGCCCTGCATTGCCTTTTGCATTGCAGCAAGTGGTAGATCAATACCCCGTCACGTTGTACACCACAAAAGACTGCGCTCCTTGTGACAGTGGGCGCAACTGGCTACAAAGACATAGCATTCCCTTTACTGAAAAAACTGTCAACACCAACGAAGATATTGCAGCATTACAGCGCTTGAGTGGCCAGGTTTCCATGCCATTCCTGACCGTGGGTTTACAACACCTCAAAGGCTATTCAGAATCTGAGTGGACGCAGTACATTCATGCAGCAGGCTATCCTGACTCCAGCCAACTGCCCACAGGCTACCGCACCCCCCCTGCCACACCACTGGTGGCCATTGCAAAGCCAGCATCGCCGCAAGAAGCATCCAATGCAGCGCCCAAGCCAGTTCAACCGCCACCCCATGTCAATACAGACAATCCGACAGGTATCCAGTTCTAAGGATATGGCATCCTGGCCACCTCGAATGATGAAAGAATTTTTTACCCATAAAAAGTGCCTGTAGCCCTTATGGGATAAGGATACATTGCTATTGTTTTCTTTTTTCTTTCACGTTAACGTCACATGTGAAAAACCAATAGTTAAAACGGTTGTGCCACAAGGTCATGTCCCTGTGTGCCGACCACATAGGCTTTGGTGAATTCGCCCACTTTGAGGGTTTTGCTGATTTTTTCAGGCGGTAAAAGTTTGACCACACCGTCAATTTCCGGAGCATCTGCATAAGATCGCCCCATCCCCCCTTTTTTACCCATGGACGGTGCAGAATCAATCAAAATTTGTAGCGTTGTACCCATACGCCGCTTGAGTTTGGCCACAGAAACAGCCTCAGCCACTGCCATAAAGCGTTGATGACGCTCCTGGCGAGCCTCCAGCGCCAACATGCCTGGCAAATCATTGGCCGCAGCGCCTGACACGGCGCTATAGGCAAAACAGCCTGCGCGGTCAATTTGTGCGTCTTTCATAAACTGTAGCAAGTGCTCAAATTCTTCTTCAGTTTCTCCCGGAAAACCTGCAATAAAAGTGCTGCGCAGCGCAATGTCAGGACACATCTTGCGCCAGTTGGCAATACGTTCCAGATTTTTTTCACCACTGGCTGGGCGCTTCATGCGTTGAAGCACATCGGGATGGCTGTGCTGAAAGGGCACGTCAAGGTAGGGCAACAGGCTGCCAGAGGCCATCAAAGACACCACATCATCCACACTGGGATAAGGATAGACATAGTGCAAACGCACCCACGCCCCATAAGTTTTAGCCATGTCGCCCAGAGCTTCAACCAACGCCAGCAAACGGGTTTTTAAGGGACGGCCATTCCAAAAACCTGTGCGGTACTGCGTGTCCACACCATAAGCTGCAACGTCTTGACTGATCACCAGCAATTCTTTCACGCCCCCCTCAAACAAAGCTTGAGCTTCTTGCAGAACGTGGCCAATGGGGCGAGACACCAAGGGGCCACGCAGGGAGGGAATGATGCAAAACGTACAGTGGTGATGGCAGCCTTCACTGATTTTGATGTAAGCATAGTGCCGTGGTGTGAGCTTGATGCCTGCCACGCCAAAGGCATTGGAAGCCAGGTCTGACAAAGGGGCATGGGGTTTTGGCAAGTGGGCATGAACAGCATCCATCACCTGCTGCGTGGCCTGCGGTCCTGTCACTGCAAGCACACGCGGGTGAAGTTCGCGCACCAGATTACCCCCTGTCTGATTTTCTTTGGCACCCAAACAGCCCGTCACAATCACTTTGCCATTTTCAGCCATCGCTTGTGCAATGGTGTCAAGACTTTCCTGGACAGCATCATCAATAAAACCGCAGGTATTCACAATCACCAAGTCAGCCTCGTGAAAAGTCTTGCAAGTGTGATAGCCCTCGGCGTTGAGTTGAGTGAGGATGGATTCTGAGTCAGTGAGCGCCTTGGGGCAGCCTAGCGATACCATACCTATAGTCGGGATTTTGTGCGTCATCTTATTCATAGGGTCTAGTATTTTTACTTATTTAAAATAATAAAACATGGTTTTTTATAGATACATGCAAGTTTTATTTTTCATTTTATTTTTTTATATGTTTCATATTTAATAGACTTTATTGGAAACCCATTCTTGGATTTTTCTAACTTGTTAAGTTTCAATAAATCGAAGGCATGTTTCCAATAAAGTCTAATGATTTTTGGATCGGTAATAAGGATATGGTCAACAATAAGTTGTGCATTTGGCCGTCAGAGTTAAAGATGCAATGCTAGGCGCAAATCTGGCGGTGTGGCCCAGCCACATAAGCGATTTGTAACGACGCAGTGCGCCCAAATCTGACGAGCCAAATGCACAACTTATTGTTGACCATATCCTTACATGCGTCCCAATGCCTGCACTTTCCAGGCCAGCCAGAGTTTACGCAAAGGGGTGAGGTGGATGCGCTGGTGCAGCACAGAAAATTGATCGCGTTCAATTTCTTGTAGCAAAGCGCGGTAAATGCTGGCCATCATCAAGCCGGGTTTTTGCGCTCGCCAGTCAGCAGATGGCAGCAGCGCTAGAGCCTCATCGAAAAGACCTTTGACACGTTGCGCCTGAAAACACATCAGGTGCGTGAAATTCTCGCTGTAACGGCGCTGAAAAATATCTTGCGCGGTCACATTGAATTGCTGTAATTCATGGATGGGTAAATAAATTCTTCCACGCAAGGCATCTTCGCCCACGTCGCGGATGATATTGGTTAACTGTAACGCTTGCCCAAGCTTGTGCGCGTAGGCCGTGGTTTGGGGCTGTGTTTGACCAAAAATCTGCGCTGCCACTTCCCCCACCACACCGGCCACCAGATGGCAATAGCGCTGCAAGTCGGGGTAATCGGCATAGCGGGCCTGGTTTAAATCCATCTGGCAACCTTCAATGATGGACAGCAAGTGCCTCTGTTCAATGGCAAAGTTCTTGACCCACGGCATCAGTGCTTGCATCACCGGATGGGTAGGCGCACCGGCATACGCGTGTGCCACCTCGATCTGCCACTTGGCCAGTTGGGTGGCCGCAACGCCCTTGTCTGTGGCCTCATCCACCACATCATCGACCTCGCGGCAAAAGGCATAAAAAGCGGTGATGGCAGCTCGTTTGGGGGCGCTTAAAAACAAAAAGGCGTAGTAAAAACTGCTGCCTGCATGGGCTGTTTTGTGTTGAACGTAGTCTTGGGGTGTCATGGCTGCCGGCTTTGTCACAATGCATTAACCATCGATTTGCGCAAAATCTGTAGCACCGTGTGCATGTCTTCAATGGGTACTTGGCCCGGCGCAGAGCTTTCAGCACCTACGGCAAAGGTCAATGCAGAACCCAATGTCCAGCCCATCAAGCGGGTGATCACGCCATAGTGCCCCATCGACAAGCTGATGATAGGAATGTTCAACAGGCTGCTGGCTTGCCGTGTCGCCATCAAAAGGGTCAGCACATCGTCCATCGTGTGGGGCATGACCGCTACTTTGGCCACATCTGCCCCCAATTGCTGCGCTTGCAAGAACTTCTGAATCAACAAAGGCTGGCTAAGTGTGCCTGAAAAATCATGCCAGGACAACACCAGTTGAATGCCGTTGGCACAAGACGCTGCACGCACTTTTGCAATGTGCGCGGGGGGGTGGCTCATTTCATAATCAATCCAATCAATGCCATTGCTTTCGCACACAGCTTCGTACAGTGCAATCACCTGGTCTTCGGTCAAGGGAATGGCTTCGCCACCTTCTTCACTGCTTCTTCGCGTGAACAACACAAGAAGGTCAGGAGCAGCCCGCTTGATGGCTTTGGCCAATTGAACCACTGAGGCGGTGTTGCCGATGGCTTCAAAAAAATCTACCCGCCACTCCAGAACATCGGGCTTTTTGGGCAGTATCACCTGAAGTTCGGCCATGACCTCATCTGCGGTGCGACCGACCAGCGGGGTGCATACCAGCGGAAAATGGCCATGCGAAATAGGTTTTACTTGTAATTCAATGGGTTGAAATGTTTTCACCGTTAGCTCCCTGGAGATTCATCCGTCAGACGACGATGTACCGTGATGATGGACTCTGCTGCAGGCTGCTTGAGGGGGCATTTTGCGCATGAACTACCAGCACAACCCAGGACATTCGCTGAATCGCAGTTGGTGGGCCTGAGCTTGCGTCGCCAAGCTGCGGGCATCAAGGCGTAGCCTGCATAGGCGAATGCACCCACCACGACCACGGCAGCGAACACGGTTTGCCAAAATTCGTTCATGACATCCATCCAATGGCCACGCGATACGTCACAAAAGCCGCAGCATAAGCCAGCATAAACTGGTAGGCTGCCATGGCCAGCGGGTAGCGCCATGAATTGGTTTCACGCCGAACGACAACAAGGGTCGCGATGCACTGTGGCGCAAACACAAACCAGGCCAACAGGGACAAGGCCGTGGGCAGTGACCAACTTTCTGCAATGATGGGCGACAAATGTTGAGCAGCAGCCCCTTTGACAACAGAGAGCGCATACACCGTGCCCAAAGCGCCCACAATGACCTCACGCGAGGCCAGACTGGGCACCATCGCCACAGAAATTTGCCAGTTGAAGCCTATGGGTCTGAAGACAGGCTCCAGCGTTTGACCTAATTGTCCGGCCAGACTGTATTGAATGGTAGCGCCGGTAGCACCTGCCGGCGGCGTGGGATAGCTTGACAAAAACCACAGCACGACCACCAGTGAAAAAATAAGAGTGCCGACCTGCGTCACAAAAGTGCGACCACGCTCCCACAACCCTAACGCTAGGGTGCGCAGAATTGGCCAGTGGTAGGGCGGCAGTTCCAACATCAAGGGTTGGTAATGGTTTTTCACACCCACCCGTTTGAGCAGCCACGCCACACCCACGGCCGACACCACACCGGCTGCATACAACACAAACAACACCAGTCCGCGCAGGTTGAAAATGCCCACAGCGCGGTCTGGCACAAAAGCGCCAATCAACAAGGCGTAAACGGGCAATCGAGCAGAGCAAGTGATCAACGGAAGAACCATGATGGTGGTGATGCGATCTCGCCAGTTGGCAATGGTTCTAGTGGCCATGATGGCGGGGACTGCACAGGCAAAACTCGAGAGCAAAGGAATAAAAGCACGGCCAGACAAGCCCACCTTGCCCATCAGTGTGTCCAAAAGAAAAGCAGCACGTGGCAAATAGCCGGAGTCTTCAAGCGCCAAAATGAAAAAAAACAAAATCAAAATTTGTGGCAAAAAGACAAGCACGCTGCCAGCACCGGCAATGACACCGTCAATGAGCAGACTGCGCAAAGGCCCGGGCGGCATCTGGCTCACCGTCATGTCACTGACCGAAGCCATCCCTGAGAGAATCATGTCCATGGGGCCGTTGGCCAACGAAAACACAGCTTGAAAAATGACAAACAATATTACCGCCAAAATGACCAAACCCCAGACAGGGTGCAGCGCCCAGGCATCGATTCGCAATTGCTGGCGTTGCAGGGGCAAAGCGGTAGGAGTGACCAACGCCAGAATGCGCCGCACTTCGCTTTGCAACTGAGCCGGTGTGGATGGGTGTTCGGGGGGCAGTGTGACCTCTGGCCGGTGCGTGGGCAATGTCCAAATGGAGAGTTGTGCCAGCAGGGCAGCATGACCGTCGGTTTGCACGGCGATCGTTTCCACCACGGGGCAGCCCAGCTCTTGTGCCAGGAGGGCAGTGTTGATGCACAAACCCCTCTCGCGTGCTGCATCCATCATGTTGAGTGCTACCAACAGGGGACGTCCCAGCCGCTTGAGTTCGAGTACCAGGCGAAGGTTCATTCGCAAATTGGTGGCATCCACCACGGCCACCACGGCATCAGGAACATCTTCACCAGCACGTCTGCCTTCTATGACTTCCAGAGTCACTTGTTCGTCCAGGGTGGCAGGACTCAGACTGTAAGTGCCCGGCAAATCAATCACTGACATGCTGTGCCCATTGGCCAGCCGTGTGAGGCCAATTTTGCGCTCTACCGTCACACCGGCGTAATTGGCAACCTTTTGCCTGGCGCCCGTCAATAAATTAAACAGTGCCGTTTTGCCGCAGTTGGGGTTACCCACCAAGGCAATGCTGCGCGGCAGCGCAGGAGAATCAACAAGAGAGGTCATCAATCAGACACCATGACGCTAACGCAGCGTGCTTCAGCCAGACGTAGCGCAAAAAAAGAATCACCGACCACCACGGCCAAAGGCTCACGATCGCCAGGGCCACGACGCACCACCTGCACCGGCTCACCCGGTAAAAAACCCAACTCGCCCAAGCGGCGCAAGTGATCCTCGTTCAAAAGAGGATCGTTCGCACCAACAGAATGCACTGTGGCGTTGATACCGTCAGGGAGGTCAGAGAGCAAGATGATCATGGTGGAATAAGGATATGGTCAACAATACTAGGCGCAAATCGTGCAGTGAGGCCCAGCCACATAATAGACTTGTAACCGTTTAGACCCCTGGCCCAGATGTCGTCATTCCCGCGAAGGCGGGAATCCAGTGTATTTTGGTCTTCATGGATACAAAAAGTCAGTCTGGATTCCCGCCTTCGCGGGAATGACGGTGGCGGGGTCTAAACGGTTACCACCACGACCAGGCATCGAAACACAAGATCGAAACGCCGTGAAGTGAAGCGCGGCGGATTGTAGCCACGGCCAATAGCCTTAACGTTCCATTTGTTTTTGTGCAGACGTGTTTTATACGGGTTCGCTGGGTAAAATTTCGCACCGTTATTTTTTTGTTTTCAATTAACTTCCTGAAGGATTTTATTTATGGCTCTTGTTTCCATGCGCGAATTGCTTGACCATGCCGCAGCTAACGGCTACGGTATTCCTGCTTTTAATGTGAACGACCTCGAACAGGTGCAAGCAGTGCTGTCGGCTGCGGATGAGGTGGGTGCCCCTGTTATCTTGCAAGCCAGCGCTGGTGCTCGCAAATACGCGGGCGGCCCTTTCCTTAAACACCTGGTTTTGGCTGCCATTGAATCCTATCCCCACGTTCCGTTGGTTATGCATCAGGATCATGGTCAAAGTATTGATGTTTGTCGTGGTGCCATTGACCTGGGTTTTAGTTCGGTGATGATGGACGGCTCTATCATGAGCGACGGCAAAACCATTGCCAGTTACGAGTACAACGTTGAGATCACCCGTCAGGTGGTTGATATGGCCCACGCCACCGGCGTGACTGTCGAAGGCGAGTTAGGTTGCCTGGGTAGTCTTGAAACCATGAAAGGCGACAAGGAAGACGGACACGGTACTGATGCGGTTATGACGCGAGAACAGATGCTGACCGACCCTGAACAAGCGGCTGATTTTGTCAAACGCACTCAGCTTGATGCGTTGGCCATTGCCATTGGCACCAGCCACGGCGCTTACAAATTCACCCGTCAGCCCACAGGCGATATTTTGGCCATTGACCGCGTGATGGCCATCAACAAACGCATTCCCAACACCCATTTGGTGATGCACGGCTCTAGCAGTGTGCCGCAAGATGCCCTGGCCATCATCCGCCAGTTTGGTGGCAGCATGAAAGAAACTTATGGCGTTCCGATAGAAGAAATTCAAAAAGCCATCAAGTACGGCGTTCGTAAAATCAACATCGACACTGACCTTCGTCTGGCCATGACGGCTGCGGTTCGCAAATACATGTTTGAAAACCCTGATAAATTTGATGTTCGTGATTGGCTCAAACCTGCGCGTGAAGCTGCCAAGGCTTTGTGCAAACAGCGCTATCTGGAATTTGGTTGCGAAGGCCAGGGTTCAAAAATCAAAGGCAAGAGCTTGAGCGTGGTTGCCGGTCAATACATCAGCGGCGAACTCGCGCAAGTGGTCAATTGATTTTTTTGATTTTTTTGATTTTTTTACAAACGAAAAGCCACCTTTAGGGTGGCTTTTTATTTCACAAAACGTCCCCCATGAAACAGTTTGATTTGATCATTTTTGATTTGGACGGCACACTGGTGCAAAGCGCCCCCGAACTTACGGATGCCATCAATGACACCCTTCGCCACTTTGCATGGCCTACAGTGACCGAGCAGCAGGTGATTGGCTGGATTGGTCATGGCACTTATGAACTTTTGGTCAATACCTTGGCACACGTCCGCCAAACAAAGCCAGATGTGATTCGCCAAAGCGATCTGCTCAAACAAGTGGTCGCCCAATTTGCCGTGTTGTACACACGCCGTTGCGCAACAAACAGCCCGCTTTACCCAAAAGTGCGCGAGACACTTCAAACATTGCACGACCAAGGTGTCAAGCTCGCTGTGGTCACCAACAAAGATGATTGCTTTACTCAAGTGATGCTCAAGAAGCACGCCATTGCAGAGTGGTTTGATGTGGTCATCAGTGGCGACACGCTGCCCGTCAAAAAGCCTGATCCAGCAGGAGTAGCACACTGTCTGGCAAAGTTTGGCATTAAAAAAGATCGTGCGCTTTTTGTGGGTGATTCCAGCGTTGATGTGGCCACAGCGCGCAACGCGGGGGTGGCTATTTGGGCGCTACCCTATGGCTACAATGAAGGTCAGCCTATTGAGTCGAGCCAACCCGACAGGGTGATTGCAGACTGTTCTTTGCTATTGGATTTATAGCTACTTATGCAGATGGGACGGGCGCTAGAGCCACTTTTTATAGGTTTTTTTTCATCAATTTTTTAGGAGTCCTCAATGAGTATTAAACTGGGTATCAATGGGTTTGGCCGTATCGGTCGCATGGTGTTTCGCGCTGCGGTGCAAAACTTTGACGACATTGAAATTGTTGGCATCAACGACCTGCTGGAGCCTGCTTACCTAGCCTATATGCTGCAATACGACAGCGTGCATGGCCGCTTCAAGGGTGATGTGTCTGTGGATGCTGGCACTTTGGTGGTGAACGGCAAACGCATTCGCCTGACCCAAGAGCGTGACCCCGCTAACCTGAAGTGGTCTGAAGTGGGTGCTGACGTGGTGATTGAATCCACCGGTTTATTTTTGGATCAAGCCACTGCACAAAAACACATTGACGCTGGTGCGCGCAAAGTGGTGCTGTCTGCCCCCAGCAAAGACGACACCCCCATGTTTGTCTATGGTGTCAACCACACCAGCTATGCCGGTCAAGCTATTTTGAGCAACGCATCATGCACTACCAACTGTCTTGCCCCCGTGGCCAAGGTGTTGAATGACAAGTGGGGAATCAAACGCGGTTTGATGACCACGGTTCATGCCGCCACAGCCACCCAAAAAACGGTCGATGGCCCCAGCAACAAAGACTGGCGCGGTGGTCGTGGCATTCTTGAAAACATCATCCCCAGCTCCACAGGCGCTGCCAAAGCCGTTGGCAAAGTTATTCCGGCACTTAACAAAAAACTGACCGGCATGGCTTTTCGTGTGCCCACCAGTGATGTCTCTGTTGTTGATTTGACTGTTGAACTGAACAATCCAGCCACTTACGAAGAAATTTGCGCCGAAATGAAAGCGCAAAGTCAGGGTGCCTTGAAGGGTGTGTTGGGTTATACCGATCACAAAGTGGTATCGACTGACTTCCGTGGTGAGTCTTGCGTCAGCGTATTCGATGCTGATGCTGGTTTGGCATTGGATAGCACTTTTGTCAAGGTCGTGAGCTGGTATGACAATGAATGGGGTTATTCATGCAAGTGCCTTGACATGGCTCGCGTCGCTGCCTTGTACAAGGGAGTTTGAGCATGAAAGTTTTGCGTTTTGCAGACGTGATTGCCAGTGGCGCAGTCAAGGGCAAACGGGTTTTTATTCGGGCTGACATGAACGTGCCGCAAGACGATGCTGGCAATGTCACTGAAGACACTCGCATTCGCGCTAGCGTTCCATGCATTCAAATGGCGCTCGATGCCGGTGCTGCCGTGATGGTCACCAGCCATCTTGGCCGCCCCGCAGAAGGCATTTTGACCCCTGCTGATTCTTTGACACCTGTGGCCAAGCGTTTGGGTGAACTGATGGGGCGCGAGATTCCTGTAGTGGCCAACTGGGTCGATGGGGTTTTAGTGCAGCCAGGCCAACTGGTCATGCTTGAAAACTGTCGTGTCAATGTGGGCGAGAAAAAGAACTGGGAAGAGCTGGCGAAAAAAATGGCAGCCTTGTGTGATGTGTTTGTACACGATGCCTTTGGTACCGCACACCGCGCCGAAGGCACCACTTACGGCATCGCCCAGTTTGCGCCGATTGCCTGTGCAGGGCCGCTGTTGGCTGCTGAAATTGACGCTATCACAAAAGCACTCGCCAACCCCAAACGCCCCCTGGTGGCGATTGTGGCCGGCTCCAAGGTATCGACCAAGCTCAGTATTTTGCAAGCACTGGCCAATAATGTTGATCAGCTCATTGTGGGTGGCGGCATTGCCAACACCTTCATGCTGGCAGCAGGTTTGAAAATTGGCAAAAGCCTGGCTGAACCTTCGCTTTTGTCTGAAGCTACCGCTGTCATTGCAGCCATGAAAGCGCGTGGTGCAGATGTGCCCATTCCCACCGATGTGGTCACCGCCAAAACTTTTGCCGCCGATGCCATTGCCACCGTCAAGGCTGCCACTGAGGTCGAAGACGATGACATGATTCTTGACATTGGCCCACAAACCGCAGCCCGGTTGGCAGAGCAGCTCAAGGCTGCAGGCACCATTGTCTGGAATGGCCCTGTGGGTGTGTTTGAGTTTGCAGCGTTTGAAGGAGGCACCAAGACGATTGCCCACGCCATCGCTGAATCGTCAGCTTTCAGTCTGGCCGGTGGTGGTGACACTCTGGCCGCCATTGCCAAATATGGCATTGAGAAAGACATCGGCTACATCTCCACCGGTGGTGGTGCTTTTCTGGAAGTGCTTGAAGGCAAAACCCTGCCCGCTTTTGAAATTTTGCAAAAGCGTGCTGTGGGGTGATCCTGGGTTTTACTATTGAAGTAATAGCTACCAGCGCTTGACCATCAAGCACTGGTAGTTTTTTGGGGCTTTCCACTCAAGGCGGGACAGCGATGGAGTCGCAAGCCGATTCAGATGAAGGGGCGCGATTCAACGACACCAAACAAAACTCACATCGGGACGCGCGGGCATCTGGCCCGCGCTTCCAGGAATGATGCTATGATTTTTTGCAACATTTCATGTTAAGAAATCGGCCTCTAACGCCCGTCCCACTTGCATAGTTTGCTATGATTTTTGCGGCTTAGATCAGACATGGCAGTCACCACATCACTTTGAACCGCACCTTGTCATTGCCATTCAGGGGAGGTCCGATACCCGATACAGATAAAATATCTTGCACCTTTTTTCACCTGTTCCCATTGACATTCTCCTGTGAATGCTTGCTTGCCCCCTAACACTTTACGCCGCCCTATCCGTGAACTGCCCAATGAGCTGATCAGCCAAATTGCGGCAGGCGAGATCGTTGAGAGACCAGCTTCAGTCGTGCGTGAGCTGCTTGACAATGCACTTGATGCAGGTGCCAACCAAGTGATGGTTCGATTATTGGCCGGAGGGGTTCGGTTCATCGGCGTTGAAGATGACGGCTTTGGTATTTTGCCAAATGAACTGCCCATGGCTCTCAAACGCCACGCTACCAGCAAAATTCACTGTCTTTCTGATCTGGAATCGGTGAATACCATGGGCTTTCGAGGGGAGGCACTCGCAGCTATTAACTCAGTAGCTTCTTGCGCCATACTATCCATGGCTAGAGGGCAAAATCATGCTTATCTGTTGGACGGGCAAACGGGTGAAATCAAACCGGTTGCCCGCAGCGTTGGCACCACGGTCGAGGTCAAAGAGCTATTTTCCAACATGCCCGCACGTCGCAAGTTTCTTAAAACAGATGCGACTGAATTGGCTCACTGCATTGAGGCCGTTCGCCGCCATGCGCTTGCCCGCCCCGATGTTGGTTTTGCCGTGTGGCACGATGGCAAACTGATAGAGCAATGGCGACGTTGTGGAGAACTCAACAGTCTTCCTGCCCAGGAACAGCGCCTGGCAGACGTACTGGGCATTGATTTTGTTGAACGATCTGTGTGGGTGGACTTTGCCAGCAACGATACAACAAAACAGATGTCCTGTGCGCCTGTTGTTCGGGTATGGGGACGTGCCGGCACTGCGGATGCTGCACGATCGCGAGCTGACTTGCAATTTTGTTACGTCAATGGCCGTTTCGTGCGTGACAAGGTCATTACCCAAGCCGTTTACCATGCGTATCAGGACGTTCTGCATGGCCAGCGCCAACCGGTCTACACGCTGAATGTCGAACTTGACCCCACACGGGTCGATGTGAACGTACATCCAACCAAAATCGAACTGCGATTTAGGGACCCTCGTGATGTTCATCAAGCCATTTTTCATGCGATTGAAAATGCTCTGGCAACACCTTTATTGATGCAAAGTGCCCATCTCCATTTGTCTGTAAATTCCGTGAGGTCAGGTGGCGTTGAAGACGACGCTATGAAGACATTAGACACAGCGGCATCATCTCATCAGCCTCTAACGCCCGCCAGATATGCGCAGGAAGCTATAAATTTTGAAGCTACCTGCAAAGTCAGAGACCCAACGGCACCATGGGGCAATTCAACTCCAACCCAGATTCCTGAGACATGTCTTTCGCAAACATCTTTCAACCAGCCTCTAGGGCAAGCCCTGGCGCAATTGCAGGGCATCTACATTCTGGCGGAAAACGTACAAGGCTTGGTCATTGTTGATATCCATGCAGCTCACGAACGCATGTTGTATGAACGACTCAAAGCCCAGTGGCAAGACAATCTTCTTGGTGATGAGCAGCATCGCTCAGCTCTGCCCTGTCAAGCGCTGTTGATACCCGTCACTTTCGCAGCCACCCCAACTGAAATCGATACAGCTCAAAACCACGCTATAACGCTCAACACATTGGGTTTGGACATTACCCCGTTTTCGGCAAAAACGCTGGCCGTTCGCACGATGCCCACCGCGCTGGCGACAGGTGATGCCATTGAACTCACACGCAGTGTTTTAGCCGAATTGGCTCAACTTGATGTCAGTACCGCCATCGAGCATGCCCAGAATGAACTCTTCGCCACCATGGCATGCCACGGTGCCCTACACGCCAATTGCAGCCTGACTTTAGAAGAAATGAACGCATTATTGCGTCAAATGGAAGCCACCGCCAGATCAGACCAATGCAATCATGGCCGCCCAACCTGGCGGCAAATCAGCATGAAAGAACTCGACTCCATGTTTATGCGTGGCCGTTAAGAATAGGGTCAACCATATCCTAAAGGAACAGATCGCACCTGTCTGACTTGTACTGTTCATAAAAAGCTATTCAAAGCTATTCACGATTTATCCGCACTTGGTTGACGTGCTTTCGCACCAAACTCAAGCCTATTGACTCATGGTTCGCTTATTTCAACCACCAGTTCTTGAGATTGCCGGGTGCGATTCAAAGTGATGTGGGATTCTGGGAGCGAGGGCGTCTCGCCCTCGGTTGTTTCGATGGCAAGATGCCTTCGCTCCCAGGTTTTTGGCT
>CAIYWD010000074.1 GCA_903929815.1 uncultured beta proteobacterium | reverse complement strand
TTCCACGCTGCCAACATCCTGGCCCAGACGGTTGAAGGCCTGAAACAACTGTGACTGCTGGAGGGGACTCATGCCTATACCGGTATCTCTGATGCTCACGCGGATGTGATTCTGAGAGCTGTGTACGCAGCTCACTTCAACACTGCCGTGGTCGGTGTTGTATTTGATGGCGTTGCTCAACAAGTTGATAAACACCTGTTTGAGTCGGGTTCGATCAGCATAGACAAACAACGCCATACCCACTGGAGGGAAAATCAGTTGAATGCCCAACCGTTGCACCTGGAGATCAAACATGCCCCGGCATTCCTGAAAAATTTCATCCAATAACACCGGCTCTTTGGACATGGGTACCTGGCGCGACTCGATTTTGGCCAAGTCAAGAATCTCGTTGATCAGCTTGAGCAAATGCCAACCAGCCCGCAGAATCTGGTCAATACAGCTTTGCTGGCTTTTGATGGGCGCAGGCAATTCGGATGCCATCACCTGGGCAAACCCGAGAATGGCATTGAGTGGACTGCGCAGCTCGTGGCTCATGCTGGACAAGAAATCGGATTTGGCAAGGTTGGCCTTGTCAGCCAGTGCACTGGCAGCTTCTAGTGCAATGTTTTTCTCTTCAAGAACAAGGTCAAGGCGTTTTCGCTCGGTGATGTCACGCGCCGCCGCAAACACGCCCTGCAGGTTGCCATCACGGTCATAAAAAGTGGTGGCGTTGTAGGACACCACCGTTTCAAGCCCTTCGCGGGTGCGTGCCGTCAGTTCGTAATCGGTAACTTTTTTCTCAACCAGCGCCAGATGGATGGCTGCCTCGGCACGCACCGGATCTGTAAAGTATTGTTTGAACGGCGCACCTATCAGCTCATCGCGGGCACATCCGGTGAGCGATTCCATTTGCTTGTTAGCGTCGGTGATGATGCCTGACGAGTCGGTGGTCATGATTGCGTCAATGTTGCACTCAAACAGCGAGCGGGTATAAAACTGGTAGTCGCGCAGACGCTGGTCCAATTTTTTGCGCTCTTCTTCTATCTGCTTGCGTGCGGTGTTGTCGGTGCCGATCAGCAAATAGCCAATGATGGTCCCTTCATCGTCGCGCAGTGCTGTGACCGACACCACCGCGGGCAAGCGGCTGCCATCCTTACGGATGTAGGTCAGCTCATAAATGTCTTCAATTCCGCGAGATGCCTTGAACACCAGCGCCTCGAAGCCAGGGGTGATGTTGGTGTCGAGTTCCTTGCTCAAGGTCTTGGCGCGGATAATGATTTCTTGCGGGTCTGAAATATCAGCCGGCGTGCGCTGGTTCATCACTTCCGCTGCGGTGTAACCCAGCATGCGCTCAGCACCGACGTTAAAAATCTGGATCACGCCATTGGCATCGGTCGCGATGCTGGAGAAGTTGGCACTGTCAAAAATGGCTTTCTGCAATGCACCGGCTTTGAGTAAGGCCTCTTCGGCCTCTTTGCGTATTGTTAAATCCCGCACAATGCCAGTGAAATGACGCTGGCCACCCAGTTGCATTTCGTTTAACGCAATCTCCAATGCAAACAGGCTGCCATCCTTGCGCCGCCCCGTCACTTCACGTCCGCAATCGATGGTTTGCTCCGAATTGAACAAAACCCAATCGGGAATCAGCAGGTCAAAAGTTTTGCCAATGATCTCGGCGTGGTCGTAGCCAAACATGGTTTCAATGGCAGGATTGACGGTTTCAATGAGGCTGCCGTTGGCATGGAGGGTGATGATGCCATCCGATACGGCATCAAGAATGGCCTGGAGCAGTGCGGCACTGTCGTTCGCTTTCTGTTGCACAGCATATTCTGCTGTCACGTTGCGAAACACCAGTACTGCGCCAATCACCTCACCATCACGGCATCGAATCGGGGCGCAACTGTCGGCAATATCGTATTCGTTACCATCGCGGGCCAACAATACCGTGTGATTGGCCAGCCCCTGTACCGTTCCATGCGACAGGGCATTCATGACCGGAATGGCAACCGGCTGACGACTGTTCTTGTTGATGATCTGAAAAATATCGTCAATCTGACGACCAATGGCCTGTTCACGGGTCCACCCGGTGAGTTGCTCGGCCAGTGGATTAAGGCTGGTCACACAGGCCTTGGCATCGGTGGAAATAACTGCATCACCGATTGAATTGAGCGTGACGGCAAGCTGTTCCTCACTGACCTGCAGGCCCAGGTTGGTCTGCTGCAACTGCTGGTTCATGGCCTCTTGCGTTTCAAGCAGATGCAAAGTTTCGAGATGAAACTGGTTTTGAAGCTGCTGCCTGGCTTGCCGGTAGATTAGAAAGGCAAAAGAAATCGCTGCCAACAGCACCAGCAGGCTAAATAAAACAGTCACGACAAACAGCAAACGCATGTTCGACTCGAACTCAGCTTCACGCTGTGTCAGCATCGATTCCTCTATCTTGACGAAGTGACTCATCCGGATTTGAATCGCGTCCATGAACGCCTTGCCGTGACCGTTGCTGACTATCCCAGTGACAGCGGCATCGTTATGTTTTTGATGCAAATCAATCACCTGTGCCATCTCCGCCATTTTGGCGTTCATCAAAGGCACGACTTCGTCAAGTGTTTTTCTGGCTGTGTCGATGGAGGTCAGTTGGCGCAGGTTTTCCAGTCGGCCACGGAGGCCGTCACGCACAAGCAAGTAGGGCTGCAGGAAAGCCTCGTCACCTGTCAGAAGATAACCTCGCTGACCGGTCTCGGCATCTTTCAGTTCGAACAAAACATCGTCAGCGGCACGAATGACCAGGCTGGTGTGCTTGCGTGCCTCTGAGCTTGTTTTGATCTGCTGAACAGACCAGAATGTGAGCGATATTCCCACTGTCAGCAACAGGGCAGCGACAAGCAGTGAGACGATCATTTTGGGAACCAAAGTCATGCTGATACCCTTGAGAATCAAGACGGCGTGGCTAGCAACGGACCATGATGGTGGTAAACACCCCCATCATCGCTGGGTCGTCGAATGCAATAACTCCAAGTCATGACTGCCCTTTCACGTTGTGCAAAACTATCTTGACGAATCGGCTCTGCCGTTGGTGCAAATAACACCTTGGCAGCATGGTCACATCATGACACAATTTGTGCAAATTAGCCGACGATGGAAGAAATATTGTAAACGTCCAATCTAAAATCCAGACATCCTGACTTTTTTCAAAACAATAACATAATCATTTGATTTTATTGATACTAATTTTGATTTATAGATGGACTTTTTTCAAAGAATTTTGTAACTGATGCCTGGTAACCGCTTAGGATATGGTCAACAATAAGTTGTGCATTTGGCCGTTAGAGTTGGGATGCAATGCTAGGCGCAAATCGTGCGGTGTGGCCCAGCCACATAAGCGATTTGTAACGACGCAGTGCGCCC
>CAIYWD010000073.1 GCA_903929815.1 uncultured beta proteobacterium | reverse complement strand
GGTTTTTGTATTGCACCACATCACTTTGAAACGCACCCTAGGATATGGTCAATCATAAGTTGTGCATTTGTCTCGTCAGATTTGGGCGCACTGCGTCGTTACAAATAGCTTATTTGGCTGGGCCACACCGCACGATTTGCGCCTAGCATTGCATCTTTAACTCTGACGGCCAAATGCACAACTTATTGTTGACCCTATCCTAAGGCAGAAATTTCAACGTCACTTTGGGAGAATGGGTGCTCACTGATGAACGTGGCAAACTCGAACGCTCTGAACTTGCAACCTGCCGTCGTGCAAGGATGGGTAAAGGCAAAGAGGATGGCATGGTTGAAGCGTCTGTATTGTTGGCAAAAAAGGCAATGGACTGTTGCAATTGTGCCGCGTGGCTTGACAGTTCCTCGGCGGTGGCGGCGAGTTCTTCGGATGAAGATGCGTTTTGTTGAGTCACCTGACTTAAATTCATCATTGTTCCGGCAATTTGCACCACGGACGCGCTTTGTTCTGTGCTGGCTGCAGAAATTTCCTGCACGAGTTCGCTGGTCTTGCGGATGGACGGTACGATTTCGTCAAGCAATTGTCCAGCATGCTTTGCCGTCGAAACGCTGGCGCTGGCGAGTTCACCGATTTCGCGTGCAGCTTCCTGGCTGCGTTCGGCCAGTTTGCGCACCTCTGCGGCCACCACGGCAAAGCCTTTGCCGTGGTCACCTGCCCTGGCAGCCTCAATGGCGGCATTGAGTGCGAGCAGGTTGGTTTGGTAAGCAATATCATCCACCATGCCAATTTTGGCGGCAATTTTCTTCATGGCCTCGACAGTTTGCGTCACGGCAGTTCCACCCTCTGTGGCCTCGTGGGCGGCCTTGGTGGCCATGTTGTCGGTGACGCGAGCATTGTCTGAGTTGTGGGTGATGGATGTCGTTATGTGATCAACCGATGCACTGGTTTGTTCCACACTGGCAGCTTGCTCACTGGCGGCTTGCGAAAGAGACTGCGCTGTGGTACTGACTTGCATGGCCATACCCGTCAGGGCATCAGCGGCGACACGCACGTTACCCATCACCCGATCGAGTTGCTCGGCCGTTTGATTGTCCGCTTCCTTGAGTTGACCAAAAAGCCCTTGGTAGTCCTGCACAATGCGGTAGCCTAGGTTGCCTTTTGAAAATGCCTCCAGCATTTTGGCCACATCACCCAGCCCCACCTGGCTGGTTTGCATCAAATCGTTCATGCTGGTGGCCAGAGTGGCAAAAATGCCCGTCTTGCCTTCCAATGCAATGCGCTGTGAAAAATCCCCGCATGCCGCTGCCTGTACTGCGGATGCCAGTTCGCTTTCTACGGCAACTTCAAGGGTGCGGTCATGCCACTCCACCACAGTGCCCAAACGCTGGCCTTGATCGCCCAGAATGGGGCTGGATGCCAGGGAAAAATGCAGTGACCCCATCTGAATTTGCTCACGATGTGTGGTGTTCAGGGTGGCTAAGATGCTGCGTTGGTGCGCAGGGTCTTTGTGAAAGATGTCGATGCTTTGCCCTACTAGGTGCGTCACATCAAATTGGGGCAAAATTTGGCGCATTAAAGCCTCGTTGCGGTGCAACATGGCTTTAATGGCATCGTTCATGAACATAATCACATGGTTGGCGTCAGCAATCATCACATTGGTGCTGGCTTTGTTCAACGCATTGACCACTTGCAAGTTCACCACGGCAGCTTCAGCAGCAGTTTGCATTTTCAGGCGGGCTGCGTGCGCCACTTCGGTAATGCGTCGCTTCTTGCCGGGCAGTTTTTCCATTTCCTTGTCAAAGAAGCCACTGGCATAGCGTTCAATCAATTCCACCAGATGGAATGTCACACGGTTTTGCATCAGCGCCAAATCGTTGATGGCCTGTGCCATGTCGCCATATTGACCAGGCAAGTTGCGAACCGGCATGGTGTGGTCAATGTTGCCGGCATCGTGCTGCATGGCCATTTCGATTTGTTCAGACTGAAAACGGGCAAGCACCGTGTGCATGGCGATGAGTGAGTGCAACACCTGGGCAATTTCATCACTGCCTTGGGGTGTGTCGGGTGTATGGTGCAAGTCGCCTTGCGCCATGTCCTGCAAGTGCAGGCCGATCAGGTGCAATCCGTTGCGTGTGACCAGAAAAAAGCTGTAAAACCAATAGGCTGCCAAAAGCAGGCTCAAAGCCACTGCCATGGATGACCACATCAGGCTGCGGTCGATGCGCTGCACACGTGCCTGTAATAAACGATCAATACTTTGCAAAGACCTGTCTGCCAGGCTGTACATGCCACTTAAATGCTCACTGGCATTGGCGTAATAGTCTTTGGCAGAAATTTTGCCACCTCCTTGAACCACGTTTTCGCGGGTGATGGTGATGAGTGTTTTCAAGCCCTGAAGCGTGGCATCGGCCTGTACCGCAGGGCGCAACGATGCATCAAACGCAAACGCATCTGTATATGCGGCTGAAATACGGTCTGAGCCAATTTGCATCCGTGTCAAGCGATCTGCCAATAAAAGCATGCGAGCATCATCTGAACGGGTGATGAGTTCGCTGCCAAGACGGCGGGTATGCGAAGTGGCCAATATGAGATCGGTTGAATCAAGCACAACGGCGCGTATCAAATGAAAAGAAGCCACATCAGGATCAAGCACCAACCCGGATGTGTTGCCAACCAGGCTCACCAGTTTGACAGAGATAGCGACAGCAGGAACCGAAGAAGAAGCCGCAGTCGTCATGTTGCCCAAGGTAGAGAGCTGGGTTTGCACCCCTTGGCTTAGTTCGTTAAATAACTGGGTCGTTTGTAGTGGTGTACCCAGTTGCTCATCGATCTGACTGAGTGTTTTAGTGTGTGCTTTTAACATTGTGGCTGCAGCATCATGTTCAGACTGTGGTACAGATTCGCCTGCCTTGACACGGTCTTGAAGGGCGCGCACATCCTGACCTGACTTCATCACGGGCAGCACGGCACGTATGTAACGCACGCCCTTCATTTCGTTCACCGCAAAAGTGCGATCAGACAACGATAAATGGAAAAACAGAAAGGCCAAAACACAAATAGGCAGCAAAAAACATGTTGTGATGAGCAGCGCTTTATTGGCAAAACGCAAACGCCCCATCAAGCCCACACCAACAGTCCAGATGCGTGGTGTTCGTAAAAGATAATTGTGTGCAGCGTGGAATGATCCCGCTTTTTCCTGATTCATGCCTGTTTCTCCAACGACTGATGATGAGGATAGGGTCAGCAGCCGCATTGGGCTTGTCAGATTTGGTGGCACTGCGTCATTAAAAATCGCTTATGTGGCTGAGCCACATAAGCGATTTGCGCCTGACATTGCATCTTTCACTCTGACGGCCAAATTCGGAATTTAAACTTATCTAACCCTATCTGAATAAATACACAAGTTCAGATAAACCATCTCTGAACTTCCAACGTTCCCTTATTATCCCCGTGCGGACTAGCAGCCTGTCGGACTTGATTGGTAAGTTATTGATTTATAAAAATAATTATAAATTTACACAATTGAGAAAATCCTTAAAAATCAATTTGTTATACCTTTAAGTCCGACAGGCTGCTAGCCCATGATCCTGGATTCCTCAGTTGAACCCTGCGCCATCACAATGTGTGAATTTCTTGATGGACGCGCAGCAATTCGGCTATGCCATAAAGGCGCGCCAGGTCTGTCAGCCGTGCGGCCATATTGGCGATGGTGAAAGTCTTGCCAAGCAACAAAGATTCTCTTCTTAGCGCCAGCAAGACAGCCAGTGCCACAGAGTCAAAATGCACCAGGCGGGCAGCATCGACTACCACGGCTGCGGGTTCTCTGCCAAGTGCATCGCTCAAGTCTCGCAGGCAATCCGTAGCGGTGAATTGCGTCAGAGTGGAGGGCAGACTCAGCACGCTTAGTCCTTGGCAGGCTTGGTGGGTTTGGCTGCACTTGCTGCTGCGTTGGATTTATTTCGATCGGTGAGCGTCAAAATCAAGCCGTCAATTCCCTTGGCATTGATTTCTTGCGAAAACTGGCTACGGTAAGTGTCCACCAACCAAACACCCAGCACATTGAGGTTATAAATTTTCCAGCCTGCTCCTTCGCCGGGGGTTTTCTCAAGACGGTAATCCAGTTGCACGGGGTCGCCACGGCCTCTGATCACGGTACGCACAATCACTTCCTTGTCTTCGGGGGATGCACGCAAGGGTTTGATGCTAAAGGTCAGGTTTTTGGCCTGGCTCATGGCTCCTGCGTAGGTGCGTACCAGCAAGGTTTTGAACTCGGCTTCCAAACGCTTGCGCTGATCTGGCGTGGCTTTGCGCCAAGCTGGGCCAACGGCTGACGAGGTCATGCGCTGAAAGTTCAGGTAGGGCATGATTTTGTGATCGAGCAAATCAATGATGCGCGCAACATCGCCCGCTTGCACTGCTGTGTCTGTTTGAATGGTATCGAGTGCGTCTTTGGTGATGCGTTCAATCAATACGTTTGGCGATTCTTCGGCTGCCTGCGCAAGCACGGCAAACCATGTCAGGCAGGCAGCAAGCACAAAGGGGAAAAGTTGAAACAGGAAACGATTCTTCATGGTCAATGGATCCAAAAGTTAATTTTGTGTATTGTCGCTGGAGGCAGGTGCTGGCTCTTCGTCGTCGGGCGGGTTGCCATCAAACATCTCACTGCGACGGCGTTGCAAAAAAGCATCGCGGGTAAAGGTGTAGGGGTCTAGCGCTACTTCATCAAGCATCTGGGTGGCATTGAGCAGACGCGAACGCCGACTGATCAGATGAACCGCCGTGGCCGTGTTGCGTGTGGGGACGTGCTTCACACTTGACACGATGTCGCCTTGCATATCAACCGGCAAAGCCACCGTATCGCGCACCGTTGACGGCCCCATCAATGGCAACACAAGATAAGGACCAGGGCCTACACCCCAATAACCCAGGGTGTGACCAAAGTCTTTGGTATGACGTTCAATGCGCATTTCCGAGGCAACGTCAAAGATACCCCCCAGACCAAAGACCGTATTGACACCAAAGCGCACAAAACTTTCGGCTGCAGCCAAACTCTTGAGCTGCAAGGTGTTGTTCACCCCTGACCAGACATCTTGCAAATTGGAAAAAAAATTGGTCACACCCAAGCGAACGGGAGAAGGTAAAACATCACGGTAAACCGTAGCGACCGGTTTGATCACGGCACGATCAACAGCATCATTGATGCCGTACACCCGACGGTTCAACGGCTCTAACGGGTCACGTGGATTGGCGTTAGGGCCAGTCGCACAGGCACTCGTTAGCAAAACCAAAACAAAAAACGATACGACGACTCGCATTCGTCCAACAACAAAATTTATCATGAATACTACCTATTGGCATCAGATGTCGCTGGTGTGGCGGGTTCTGCTGCCTTGCTATACAAAAATTGACTGATAAGATTTTCAAGCACCACGGCAGATTGTGTGCTGGAAATGACATCGCCAGCCACCAAATTGTGATCATCTGCACCGGCTTCAATCCCCAGATATTGATCGCCTAGCAAACCGCTGGTGAGAATTTTCAAGGAACTGTCTTTGGGGAAGGTGTAACGATTTTCCAGCGCCAGCGTGACCCTGGCCTGAAAAGACTTGTCATCAAACACAATGTTATCGACTCGCCCAACCACCACACCGGCGCTTTTAACGGCCGCTTTGGGCTTTAACCCGCCCACATTGTCAAACTTGGCCGTGACGGCATACGTTTTTTGAAAATTCAGGGTCAATAAATTGGCCGACTGAAGCGCCAAAAACAAAATGGCCACAGCACCGATCAGCACAAACAAACCCACCCAGATATCATTTTTGGAACGTTGCATTTGGTTTCTTTCTATTATCTTGCTTTATATCGCTAAGCGCTCAACTGAAAGTTTTCTACGTCAAAAATTGTACAAAAATCGGCTCTAACCCGCTCTGGTATTGCATAGTTCGCTATGTTTTTTGAAATTATGAGGTAGGAAACTTATTATTGACCACATCCTTATATCGTAAACATCATGGCGGTCAGGATAAAGTCCAGACCCAGCACCGTCAGTGAAGCCATCACCACGGTGCGTGTGGTGGCAATGGCCACACCCTCAGGCGTGGCTTGTGCGGTATAGCCTTGCAGCAGCGCAATGAAGGTGACGGCCACGCCAAACACAAAACTTTTCACCACGCCATTCCCCAAGTCTTTGAATACATCCACGCCGCCTTGAATCTGACTCCAGAACGCGCCGCCATCCACCCCAATCATCAGCACACCGACCACCCAGCCGCCTATCACACCGGTGGCACTGAACATGGCTGCCAGCAGTGGCATGGTGAAAACACCTGCCCAAAAACGAGGCGCTAAAACGCGATCGATGGGATCTACGGCCATCATCTCCATCACGCTGATTTGTTCTCCTGCCTTCATCAAACCAATTTCTGCTGTCAGCGATGTGCCCGCACGACCTGCAAACAAAAGCGCCGTGACGACGGGACCCAATTCACGCACCAGACTCAAAGTAACCAACAAACCCAAAGACTCAGCAGAGCCGTAGCGTTTGAGTGCGTAATAGCCTTGTAGCCCAAACACAAAACCTACAAATAAGCCTGCCACGGTGATGATGGGCAATGAATAATTGCCCAAAAAATGAATTTGATCGCGCACCAGCACATTGCGTTGGATGGCGTAGCCCAGGCTTGCCAAAAGCCGCACAAACAGGCGCGCACCATACCCCATCGCCGTCATTTGACGGCGCACGGCAAAACCCATATCTTTCAGAAAGTTGAAGATCATGTGCTTACCTTTTCACCAAAATCCTGCGCAACTGTCGTGCCAGGATAATGAAAATGAACCGGACCATCGGGCAAAGCGTGAACATATTGATAAACCAGGGGGTCGGTGCTGTGGCGCACTTCGTCGGGTGTGCCTTGGGTGGCTATTTTTCCGTTGGCCAAAATGATGATTTGATCGGCAATGGCAAAAGTTTGCTCCAGATCGTGAGAGACAAAAATACTGGTTAGCCCCATGGAGTCATTGAGTTCACGAATCAATCGCGCCGAAGTTCCCAAAGAAATGGGGTCAAGCCCCGCAAAGGGTTCATCGTACATCACCAGTTCGGGGTCTAACACAATGGCACGCGCCAAAGCCACACGGCGGGCCATCCCCCCTGACAAATCGCTAGGCATGAGGTCCCGGGCACAGCGCAATCCGACGGCATTGAGTTTCATCAGCACCACATCACGAATCAAAGCCTCGGGCAAACGGGTGTGTTCACGCAGGGGAAAGGCAACATTTTCAAACACATTCAAATCGGCAAACAAAGCACCAAACTGAAAGAGCATTCCCATACGACGGCGTGCCGTGTACAAATCAGACTGATTCATCAAGGCAATATCCTGACCGTCAAACAGTATCTGGCCATGTTGGGGTTTCATTTGGCCGCCAATCAACCGCAACACAGTGGTTTTGCCACCGCCTGATGCACCCATCAATGCGGTCACCTTGCCACGCAAAATAGTCAAAGACACGTTGTCTAGAACCAGACGTTCACCGTAACCAAAATCAAGGTGACACAATTCGAGCAGACATTCTGAAGGGGGGGATGACATAGAAAATCAGAGTTTGGGATAGGGCAACCATAAGTTTTGCATTTGGCCGTCAGAGTTAAAGAGGCAATGCCATAGTCCGTTTCATGCAAAGGGTGACATCATGAAATCATCGGATTTTTCTGTCTGGCTAGGCGAGTGAGGCGCAATAGCCGTAGCTATTGCAACGACGAACAACAACGCCAAGCAGGAAAAGACACAATTTCATATAACCATTTGGGTGAAACAAACCACTATCCCAGCCCTGCACAACGAGTAAGGTGCAATCGCAGGATATGAGCCAACAGACAGCTATTCCACACTCACACTGACGTTGTAGCCATTTTGCTTGAGCAAAGCGTGCTGTTTGGCTTGCTGCAAGTCACTCTCAACCATTTCAACAACCATTTCATCAAGGGTTATTTCAGGCACCCAGCCTAGCTTGGCCTTGGCCTTGGAAGGGTCCCCCAGGAGCGTTTCAACTTCAGTGGGACGGTAGTAGCGTGGGTCAATTTTGACAACAGGGCAGCCACCATCCTGTGTGGGCTGCGGTGCATTCATCCAGTAGGCCACCGTCTGAGCGCCCTGCCCTTCCCAGCGCAGTTCCATGCCCAGTGCGGTTGCGGTTTTTTTGATGAATTCGCGCACGGTATATTGCACACCAGTGGCAATGACAAAGTCTTGTGCGTGGTCTTGCTGCAGCATCATCCACTGCATGCGCACATAATCTTTGGCATGACCCCAATCACGAAGGGCATCAATATTGCCCATGTACAGGCAGTCTTGCAGCCCTTGGCTGATATTGGCAAGACCTCGGGTGATTTTGCGAGTCACAAAGGTTTCGCCACGGCGCGGGCTTTCGTGGTTGAACAATATGCCATTGCAGGCATACATGCCATAGGCTTCGCGGTAGTTCACGGTGATCCAGTAGGCATACAGCTTGGCAACAGCATAGGGACTGCGCGGATAAAACGGAGTGGTTTCCCGCTGGGGAATTTCTTGCACCAAACCATAAAGCTCACTCGTACTGGCCTGGTAAAACCGTGTTTTTTGAGACAGCCCCAAGAAGCGAATGGCTTCCAGAATGCGCAAAGTGCCCATGCCATCCACATCTGCGGTGTATTCTGGGCTTTCAAAACTGACAGCCACATGGCTTTGCGCGCCCAGGTTGTAAATTTCATCGGGCTGAACTTCCTGAATGATTCGGGTCAGGTTGCTGGTATCGCTCAAATCACCGTAATGCAGGGCAAAACTGGCATTGTCAATGTGGGGATCCTGGTAGATATGGTCCACACGCTGGGTGTTAAACAGGCTGGCACGGCGTTTGATGCCGTGAACCTGATAGCCTTTTTCCAGCAAGAATTCAGCCAAGTAAGAGCCATCTTGGCCCGTGATGCCGGTAATGAGTGCAACTTTTGGGGATGTCATAGGGGGTGTGCTTTCAAGAGTGAATTTTTACAAACCAGGTTCACGCAGCAACAAGTCCTTGATCAGCTCGATTTGGGCTTCGGCTTTGATAAGTTCCTCATGCTGCAGTTGCTGACGAATCACGTTGTCATGGTGACGCGCTTCCAATTGCTGATTGCGTTGCTGTAAGGTGGTGGTGTCTTGCTGTTTGACCATGAGTGACTGCTCTTGCTCAGAGGCCAGTTGCCCTAGTTCATCTTGCGCAGCCATAAGACTGGCTTTTTCTTTGACTAAGGCATCACGCTGCATGTAGGCTTCCGATTTGGCTTGGGTCTCAGCACCTAATTGTGCGATCAACTGCGCTTTAGCGCTTGTCAGATCTGCGTTAACTGCTATTAATTTTGCTTTTTCTTCTGCCCATTCCTCGCGGTGGGCTTGAAGGGCTGCCAGAGCAGTTTGACGATCTGCCGCCAATTTTGCTTGTTCATCTCGCGCTGCTGCCAGGGCATCACGCTGTGCGTAGGCGTCCGATTTGGCCTTGGCCTCAGCATCACGCTGTGCATTCAATTGTGCTTTAGAGCTTGCCAGCTCTGTGTTTTCCGCTATCAAATTTGCTTTTTCTTGTGCTAATTCATCGCGCTGTGCTTGAAGGGCTGCCAGAGCAGTTTGACGATCTGCCGCCAGTTTCGCCTGTTCATCTCGCGCTGCTGCCAGGGCATCACGCTGTGCGTAGGCGTCCGATTTGGCATTGGCCTCAGCATCACGCTGTGCATTCAATTGTGCTTTAGAGCTTGCCAGCTCTACGTTTTCCGCTATCAAAGTTGCTTTTTCTTGTGCTAATTCATCGCGGTGGGCTTGAAGGGCTGCCAGAGCAGTTTGACGATCTGCCGCCAGTTTCGCCTGTTCATCTCGCGCTGCTGCCAGGGCATCACGCTGTGCGTAGGCGT
>CAIYWD010000072.1 GCA_903929815.1 uncultured beta proteobacterium | reverse complement strand
GTACCGACCCAAGATGGGATTTTCAGTGCCACTGGCGCAATGGCTGCGAGGCCCTTTGAAAGACCGCCTGCAACAAGCCGTTCTGGGATCGCAAATGGAGGCCACCGGCTATTTCAATCCCCAAACGCTGCAAGACATGGTTCGCCAACATTTAAGCGGCCAGCGTGACCACTCGGCTTCGCTTTGGACACTGCTGATGTTTGATGCGTTTTTACGGCGGGCTTATGGGGCTTGATGCAGCGTTTTAGCTTCTGTATTGATAGCTGCTAACGCAAGAGGGGCGTGCGTTAGAGGGCTTTTTTGTGTTGATCATTCCAACGCTTCAGCGTTGGAATGGTACAAATTCCTAAATGTCGATTTTTTTTACAGTGCCACCATGCCAAACACAGACGTCCGCATGACCAAGACGGGCAATAATACTGTAAGTTTATGTTTTAGTTGGTAAATATAATATCAAAGACTGAAGTACAGATGCGTCGGCACAGAATTTGCTTGATGGTATAAAACGTCCAGCATGGCACCTTTGGGAATCCCTGCGCAATCACCTCCCGTTTTGGCCTTTGACGTAGTGCCCCCAACGACTTGAAACGGGAAGTTATTTCGTAGGCGTTCTTGATTAACGTGAAAGTATCTCCATGGTACTTTAGTTATTCCGGGTTTACTTTACAGTTAGGGTAACCGTTTAGACCCCCCCCCTACGATTTTTGGCGCAGTATGCCCCAAGTGATTGATTCTTATGGGATGCCGTTCTGTCATGACCTCAAAACAGAGGGGGATCTAAACGGTTACCAGTTAGGAGATTTTTGAAATGAAAAAGATAATTTTTGGTTCGGTTATGGCCATGTTATTGGCACACGGCGCGAATGCTGTTGTTATCGATTTTGAGTGCGGATCAGGCCTTTGCGGTTTCACAACAGTATCCACTGAAGCCGTCAACATACGCCCTTTTGACGATGTTATCAATCGAAACACAGCCACTGGCTTTGATAAATTTTTTGAAACCAGCTTTTTGGTCATTGGTGATAAGCAAGATAGTATCGCCAATGACCCGAACAATGGCACAACAACAGCCTCGTATTCTCTTGGCAAGCTTGCAGCCGGAACCTACAGCTATTTCGTTGAATTTGATTATGTTGTTGATACTAATTCCGCCAACGGCATCAGCCCTGACGATTTTCTGGTAAGTTTCACAGGAGTGGATACTGGCGGGTTGGTACTCAAAACCGACAGCATCGCTCAGAACGCTACACCCCGGAAGAAAGAGTTTTTCAATAGTGTCGGATTCACATTGACCCAAGAACGCGACGTGAACCTGTCTTTCTCTCTGATAGAGGAAAGTAAAAATAACTCGTCGGCTGCCGGTATCGATAACCTGACTATCCAACAAGTTCCAGAACCTGGATCGTTTGCCCTGGGTGCCATGGCGTTGCTAAGTCTTGCCGCAGTTCGCCGTCGTCACACCTGACCTTTGTATCGTTCCCACACTCCGTGCGTGGGAATGCGGCCACTGACTATCCTGCGCTCCGCGAGGAATTCCAAAGACAGTAGATTGAACGATTCCGCCCATCTGTGATCGATGGGTTTGCGCAATGGATGTGCATCTTCGCCATGCCCCTCACAAAAAATCCAACTTCAATTTACTATTGATTTAATAGCTACAAACGCTTGACAGACAAGCGTTACAGGCCGATTTGACGTCAAAGTACAGGGAACGCATGGTGAGTCACGCTGGTGGCTTTATCGCAATGGCAAATACAGTGTCATGGGGGAATCAACGCACGGTATCCAGCCGTAGTGCCGATAAAACGCTTTGGCTTTTTCATCCTTGGCATCCACCAGCAAGGCAAAAGCCCCCACCAAGCGATGAGCTTGCAAACAGCGCTCGACAGCACACCCTACCAACAGCTTGCCCAAACCCTGACCTTGGCGATCTGATCGGCACGCCAGACGACCCATTCGAAAGCAGGGTACGGGGTAACGAGGTAGTTTGTTGCCATCTGTCTCGCTCAAACGTTGTGCGTCAACCTGTGCTGCACTGAGTGTGTAGAAACCCAAAATCTGACGGGGGTGAAGGTCATCCACCAGAACATAAACACAAGCCATACCTTTAGCGCTTTGCTGCGCCGCAAACCGACGCAGATAGTCATCAAGTGCTGGTACACCACAACAAAAGTCTGCACGATCGTGCAGTTTGACGTGGAATGTCTGTTCTTCAAGCACGCTTGACTTGTGCTACAGCGTTCAAGGCACTTTGCAGGGCTGGGTTGGGGTGAAAGGCATCACGGATAGCGGCGTGAAAAGC
>CAIYWD010000071.1 GCA_903929815.1 uncultured beta proteobacterium | reverse complement strand
CGACGAGCGCTACAGCGACATTTGTGGCTATACCGATGCCGATCTGGATACGGTGTTTGCCTCCGAACTATCCGATTTGGACCGTGAACTGATCCGCGATTGGTACAACGGCTACAACTGGTTGGGCGCTCCGGTCTATAACCCCTTTGGCCTGTTGCAGTTGTTTCGCACCCGCAAATTCAAGCCGCACTGGTTTGAAACCGGTACGCCTTCCTTTCTGATCAAACTGCTGCAACAGCGACAGCAATTCACCCCCGACTTGTCGCGCATCGTGGCCTCTGACTCACTGCTTTCCACGTTTGATGTGGACAACATACCGGTGGAAGCCCTGCTGTTTCAAACCGGCTACCTGACCATTGACAGCGTCTGGTATGTACCTGGTCAGATGGAACTCACCTTGAAATACCCCAACCTTGAGGTGCAGGCCAGCCTGAACAGAAGCCTGTTGCAAAGCCTGACCAACAACCTGAACACACAAGGAACACAGATCAGCCGACTCTACAAACTACTGACCGCCTGTGATTTTGACGGCCTGAAAAACCTCTTTTACGCCTTTTACGCCAGCATTGCCAACGACTGGTATCGCAAAAATGAGATGAGCGGCTACGAAGGCTATTACGTCAGCATTTTTTACAGCTACTTTGCCGCGTTGGGCCTGAACATCAAACTGGAAGACCCCACCAATTTTGGCCGCATTGACATGACGGTGTTCTTTAACGGTCAGGTGTTTTTGTTTGAGTTCAAGGTGGTCGAGATCGAGCCGCAGGGCCGCGCCTTGCAGCAAATCAAGGACATGGGATATGCTGACAAATACAAAGACCGTGGCGAACCGATGCACCTGATAGGCGTGGAGTTCAGCAAAGCCAGCCGTAATATTGTGGGGTTTGAGGTCGAGACGATCTCGCCACAACACATTTCTGGAACTATATCATTTTGATAGCACTGCATGCAGTCTGGACGGGCGTTAGAGGCCAAAATGACACTCATGTTTTGGGTTGGAAACGCTGATATTTTGGGGCGGGATATGGCCGTTGGCGTTTTAGAATTGTCTTTCAAAGGTACAGCCAGCGCTTCAAAGCCTGCTATTATTTTGATATAAAAACCTAAAAACCTAAAAACCTATTTCCCTGACAAAGTATTGACCGTCAGACCAAAGGTCAGGACAGAAATGGCTGGCGCTAACTGACGCATCACGTAACCCACCGCGGCTAAATTGCTTTTCGGTACCAATATTACGTCGCCATCTTCAAGCGCATAGTTGACCCGGCGCGTCACATCGACCAAATCCTTGAACGCGATCACTTCAACCTGTCTGGCTCCAACCCGATAGATGCCAATTTGCTCGGGGGCTGCATCTTCATTAGGACCACCTGCCTGCGCCAGTAAGTCCAGAATGGTCATACGCGGTGTCAGTCGGTAGGATCCGGGTTTGGGCACAGAACCGAGTACATAGACAGAGGTGTCTGATGAATCCGGGATAAAAACGAGGTCGCCTTTTTTCATGCGAAGGTTGTAGCCAGGGTCGCCGTTGAGCAAAGCTTTCAGATCGACCCAGATCAGCTTTTCACGTCCGCGCATGATGGCGCAGCGTGTCAGTGTGGCTTGTTTGTCCATGATGGGCATGGCACCGGCGCTGGCCAGAACTTCGGCTAATGTGGGTGGATGCGCAAATTTATGGACACCTGCGCGCTCCACCCGTCCCAGCACGGTCACCTGGTTCGACGTGTACTGTTCTACCGACAGCGTGACCAACGGATGGGTAAATAATTGATGCAAACGCTGATCAATGGTGGCAAGCGCATCCTCGCGCGTGAGTTCGTTCAGGAATACATCGCCCATCAGCGGGACGGTGATCTTGCCGTCTGGCCCTACGGTGTGAGTGCCACTCACTTCGGCTCGTCCAAACACATCTAGTTTGAGGACATCGCCACTGCCAATGCGATAGACCGGGTTGACCGACTCTTCCAGCAGTGCCAGGTCTTCTTTGGACAGCAGCGTGGCTGCGCTGGGTTTTTCGATGGGTTTGAAATTGGGGTTCTGGACGGAATGGCCTGTGCTGGCACTTGGCCAGCCCGAAGTTCCAGCGCAGCCCGCTATCAGTGTGGCAAGACATAAGGATATGGTCAAGAATAAGTTGTGCATTTGGCCGTCAGAGTTAAAGATGCAATGCTAGGCGCAAATCGTGCGGTGTGGCCCAGCCACATAAGCGATTTGTAACGACGCAGTGCGCCCAAATCTGACGAGCCAAATGCACAACTTATTATTGACCAT
>CAIYWD010000070.1 GCA_903929815.1 uncultured beta proteobacterium | reverse complement strand
TTCAAAGTGATGTGGCTTTGCTTGGGTGCGACATCCAAATCCCCCCTAACCCCCCTTTTTCAAAGGGGGGAATGAGAACGGTTAGCCTATTTGGGCACAGCGCTGTATTTGTCCCCCCCTTTGAAAAAGGGGGAAGGGGGGTTAGGGGGAATTTGGTTTTTGTATTGCACCACATCACTTTGAAACGCACCCGGTTAAAGGGGGATTTGGGTTTTTTGTTACACCACATCATTTTGAATCGCACCCCTGAACTTCAGTTGTTCCACGAAAAGCTGTCTAAATTTCAGCCACGTTTCATTGCCATTTCGGGAAAATCTGAAAGTATCGATTCACGGTGTAAATTGCTGCGTACTTGCGCCCGCCAAAGTCGAGAAACGCTGCTTTTGGAGCGATGGATGAGATTCCCCAGCGCCCTCACGCTTTGCTTGCCTTTGCCCTCAATTTGCCGCAGAAGTGCATGACTTGTGTGTCGTATTGCTTCTGTTCTGGAGTTTTTTTAGCATGAAACGAATAGTAACAAGCGTCGGCAGCCGACTTCATTTGAATCGGCTTGCGACTCCATCTCTGCCTAATGATATGTACAACTTATTGTTGACCATATCCTAAGTGGGAAGCCACACTTTTGATTACACCCTTTCACTCATGAAAAATCAACCCCCAACAAAATCATACAACCCTATGATTTTATTGGTAGGCGCGATTGGATTCGAACCAACGACCCCCACCATGTCAAGGTGGTGCTCTAACCAACTGAGCTACGCGCCTGAATGTACCTCAATGATCGAATTATAGCGAAGCCGGAGGGCTTCCTACTTAGGATATGGTCAACGGGTGCGTTTCAAAGTGATGTGGTGTCTGCCATGTCTGACCTAAGTTACAAAAATCATAGCGATCTATGCAAGTGGGACGTGCGTTAGAGGCCGATTTCTTAACGTAAAATATCGAAAAAAATCATAGCATCATTCCTGGGAGCGAGGGCAAGATGCCCTCGCTCCCAGGTTTCGGGTTTCGGGTTTCATGCACACATTTCCACATCATTTCCAGTGCTCTTGCCACCTGTTTGTAACTCTGGGTTGTGTGATGCGAAATTGCTGCATCAGCAACACGCGGTTCAACTCAACAGTGCCTGCCTTCTCATCGACTTGCAGCACAGCGGCCTGGTCAAGATTCAACACCCGACGAGCAGCGCTGAGCATTCCGGCAACCTGCACCAGAGGCGCACGGACCCGTTGGGCCAACGCCGCCTTCGAGAGCTTGCCACCGCGCTCGGTCAAAGCGTTTAACAATGCACGAATCTGGTCATCAGGCGGTGCGACACGTGCCGCCAGCTCTCGTTGCGACGCGTACAAAGGACTTTGTAACAGAGACGTGATCCAGTCCTGAACTTGCAATGGGGAGATTTCAAGCAAGGGAGACAAAGCAGCATCAAACAGTTGGTTTTGCGCAGCAGCCATTGCTGCTTGCGTGCGTGTCGGTGTACGTGCTGCGATTAGAGGCATCGCCAGGTTGGGCAAATCCCACCATTCAGGTTGTACAGGGAGTGCGCTTTGCCACTTCGGCAGGTCCATGCCAAAGGGAATCAGCACACTCAGCGGCACCGTCACTTCTTGCAAAGAAACGCCACCGTGGTAGCCATTCTTGCGTCCGGCGTAACGGACACTTTCGCTCCAGAGGCAAGTCACAGCCGTCGCGCCTGTCGATGTCCTGACCCGTCCACCGCTCAACACAATTTCATTGGCATTCCCGTCAACTGCGCCCGTTTTCCATCGATCACTATCACCGCCACCATTGATTTGCAGGGTGCCGTCTTCCAGCAGATGCCCATGATCAGCGGTCACAATGACCACCCGTCTGGCCTCTTTAGCCTCGCGCAAGATGGGTAAGATCAACCGTAGGTCTTCCAGTGTCCAACGTTGATTGAGCTGGTCTGGCCCGCTCAAATGGTCATCCACTGCGTTATAAACCAAGCCAACGATGCGTTGGTTCGGGTTGGCAATTGCTGCGCGAACCTCGCTTCTGAGGTTGGTGGAATCGCTCAGATCACCTTTGTGAAACAGCTTTGGTGGATCATCGGCGCGTGATTGGGCCAACAAGACCGTGTGCAATGAAAAGCCTGATTTCTCCAATGAAGCGGTACCCGTCGTGATCTTGCCGCACAGCAGAGTGGCACGACTGACTTCGGTGACGGTTGGGAAAGCCGCAACACCGCACAGAGGCAGGGTCAAAGCGACAGGCACCATTTCAGTCCAGCCCAAGCGCTCTGGCCTGACAAACAGTTCCCGAAAAATGCTAGTGCTCAAGCCATCCACAACCAAAAGCAACACCGGTTGATGCGCTGCAAGTGGAGCGACCACCTGGTCCAGTACAGATTCCAAAGGCACGATACGACCTTCTGACTGTGGCATCTGAGCGTTCCATCGCTGCAAACTTTGCGCAAAACGTTGCCCCAACACATTGCGCCTTGCAATCACCGTGCTTCGCAAAGCCTCGTAGGCAAGGGACACCTCGACCAACTCATCACCGCCCTGTAGGCGAAAGCGCGCCCAATCAACAAAAGAGCCTTCATCGGCTTGCCAGCAAACCAGATCAGCCACAGACGTTGCGGTTGTTGTCGGTCGTACCAGCCAGCGAGCCAAACGCCTGGCCATCTCAACGCGGTCAGAGCGCTGCGGCTGGGCATTTGTCAAAAAGTGAGCAAGGACACGATGGACTGAATCTTCGACTTCTGTCAGGGTTTCATCGTTAAGCGACTGAACATGCTGGGTCAATCGTTGTGCAAAACAGCGCATACGCTGATCAAAGCCCATGGGCAAAACATCACTCAGGTAGGCAAATTCAGCAACCCGCAAGTCATTCAAGATGACATCTGCACGTTCCAGCGCAGCGCGGTAAGCGTCCGGGCCACCACCTTTAACCAACTGTTGTGCCGCGCTGGCCCAGGCACGACCTTCAGCGATTCCCATACGGGTGTCGCCCACAAACCTCTCCAACCGAATGGCGGCATGACCCAAAGCGGCCTGACCTTCACCTTCTGTGCAATACAACACCCCGCAAACCAGTCCCAGAGCAACCCCATCCCCCGTTCGACCGGCCAAAATACAGGCCAGCACCATGCGACCCGCCACACCGGCGGATTCACCGAGCCAGTTCAACACATCTGACCTGGCTGTGGCCGGCAGCAAGTTGAGTGACACATCGGCAGTTGATAGCATCGTCCACCGCAGCAAGGCGGTGGCATCTGGCCGTGCGGTGTCCAATTGCAAATAGCGCTGCAACAGTTCTTTCCAGGCCGTTTCCAAGTCTAAAAATCCATTGGCAACAGGGATGTAGGCCCCTTGGGCCGTCGCATCCACAATCGCCTGAGGCATCCAACTGAAGCGCCCCAGGCGTGCATCGATTTCTTTGGCACCAAACAGTTGGCGGACAATTTCCCAACCATCGGGCTGAAAGACTCGTCCGCGTGCCAATCGGGCTTGGATGTCTTCTGCAATCTCGTTGGTGCCAAAGGGTATGAGCAGCACCAGACCGTTTTTGTGAGCTGCAGCACAAAATAGCTCAATGTCGCACAAAGCCTCACGAATGGCCAGCATCGAATCACACCAGCGCAACGCAAATTGACGGCCACGCTGTTGAATGGAGTCAGGCCAGGCCAGTGGGGTGGCTGATCGGATGGCAATAGCCAGCGCGTCAGGCTCGCGTGACAGCACGGCATCGAGTTGTGCCGCAATCTGGGGCACTGACACGTTCATGGCTGTGAACTCCTGCGTTGTAGTCGCCAGCTCAGGCTCAGTTCCAACTCATGATCGTTTTCCAGTCGATCCTGTAGGGTCTTGAGTAACAAAGCCGCAGCTTCAGTGCCCATATCCATTTTTTGCGACTCTTCGACCCATACCGGTACGACAGGCGGTGTACCACTACCGGTGTACGGTGATGGCATCGATTGGGGTGACCCTATAGGCTGCGTGTAGGCTGGTGGGTTGGGTGTTTGAGCCGGTGCAGCCACCGTCAGCAATCGCACTGCATCGCGTTCCAATTCTTCCAGCTTGGATTTGAGTGGGATGACGTGCTCTTCACTACCCAGCGCTTCGACCAATCGGCCAACGATAGAAGCCGCTGCGGTTTGTCGGTGATCGGTCAAATCCTTTACCGCGTCAATGATGTCCCAGCGAGCATTGTTTAATGCGCCGGCCACCGATTGGGCTTGCCCCAGGCTGCGTCCGACAGCCGCTTCAGACGTTTCGAGGCTTGCGTTGGCAAATGCTTGAACCAAGTCAGCATCAAAGGCTGCCTGAATCGTTGCCAGCAGATCTTGTGCCGATTCTGCTGATCGCACACGGCCCGCCGTTGAGGCACCGTAGCGGTTGGCACGATCACGTGTGGCAAGCACCAACTTAGCGACTGCGTCACGCTTGCCCGCAGCTTCGCGGCGCACATCATCCACCAGTCGGCCCACATTGCCAGCGTTCAAGGTTTGCAAAACGGTCAACCCAAACAGGCTGGCCGCACGCTTAACAGCCACTTCCCAATGGCCAGCATCTGGCAGAGTCTGTTCCCGAAGTTCAAGCTCATCAGCCAGGCTGTCAATCGTCGGTTCTACCGGACCACCGCGCAAAATGAAGCGCCGATTGGTGAGTGCTGCATAGCTCAGGATGATCAAGTTCTGCAACTCAAGCGGCAAGCCCATGGAGTTGGGCAGATCCATCCACTTGCGCAACTGCGCTACGGTGATGACACCACCTCCATATCGGGCATGGCTTTGAGCAAAGTGCGACCGCCAATGGTCTTCAACCAACAAGTGGGTGTCACTCATTTGCCCCAATTGGCAGGGATGGACCACCGAACGCACCAAGCGGCGGGTGGCGGCATCTTGCACCAGGCTACGACGGTCATTGGCCTCCATGGCGCGTTGTACCTCTGGCCAAATTTTGCGGATGACCACAGGTTTGATCTCGGTATCAAATACTGGGTGAGCAGGATACTGATGTGCAAACAATTGGCCAAGCAATGCATCGAATGCTTCCTTGAAATTGGCACCCACCGGTGGGCGTGGCGACAAGGTGGGGTCGAGCGATTGGAATTGCTGGTCAGCGGTCAAGGCATTGGTCACCGCATCACGAGGCTCAGTGCTGAGGCCAAACGCCACTTCCAACTGACTGCGCAGTTTGCTTCGCAAGGAGTTAAGCTGATTTTTAGCCAGTGCCTTGGCTTGTACTTTGTCCACATAACTCAAGTGGGTGGCATAGCTGTCAAAGCGCTCACCCGAAAGGATGTGTTCCAAAACCACCAGGCGCTTTAAGTCCGCCATGGCCTTTGCACTGAAGAACGACGGCAGCCAGATCAAAGTCTTGGTGTCGCCACCTTTGTAATCTGCCAGCCGTGCAATGTCGTCATGCGGACCACGGTTGGGTTCGTCAAACGGAAAGTCAAGCACCACAGTCCACACACCGGGGCGACCTCGCAGGCGCTCATCAGTCATCTCGCGAACGTTTTCGTAGATCAGCTCTACTTCGCGCCGAGTACCGCGCCAGGTGAATGGATATGTGGTAAACAGCGCACCCTCATCTTCAATGCCCAGTTCAGCAAACAGAGCCTCCCTGATCTTCTTTCGGCGGTTACCCGCGTTGTCATTGGCCTCAGCGGAACGCAGAATAGGCTCGATATCGATGCCCGTCACTTGAATCGACACGACCGGGTTTTTGTCTTCGGTGATCTTGATTTCACCAATTTCCGAGTTCCAATCGCGGCACTTGCGCAGTACATCCTGAGCTTCGCGTCCAGGGATTGGCGATCGAAAAGTGCCATGATTCAAAGCGGCCAACCGTTGAGCCGTCAGCCCTTTGAGCGACTCGACTTCGGGAACCAAAGCACCCAACAGCAGCGTTTTGAGCAATCGTGCATCGTTGCGCAGATTTTTGGCTGCCGTTGCGTCCGCTTGACCCAGCTTGATGGCTTCCAGTGTCACGTTGTGTTGGCGCTCCAACATGGGTAGCAGACGCTGATTGAACAGGCGCTTGGCATTGTCAAAATGCAGCCGCATCCCCTCAGAAAATGGCTCATCGCCTTCACTGATGGCATCGTACAGATCACCCACGGGTATCAGTTGCCCCAACTCCAGGTCGGCACGCCGATCCACCAATAATTGCATCATCAATTTCAGGGCGGTGCGCTCACGCTGCAAGGCGGCAGATACCGCAATCAAGGTCTGCACCAATGCCGGTGAAAACGGATACACCTTTTGAAACATGTCACGGTCGGCGGACGTGGTTAGCAAGGTGTCCAGCACATCTTTGCGTACCCGCAGGATGTCATCAAAGGCAGCCTTCAGTTCTTGCCGAGCTGCTTCGTTGATTGGGCGCAGGACGCGCTTTTCTGCAATCGCTGGCAGGTTACGGTCTTCTAACGTGATGCGGTGAAAGCGAGCCTCCCAATGGCGCAGCACATCGCTGAATTGGGCATGCACCGAGCCAGCCAGGTTTTCACCGACCAGATCGCGAAGATCGCGTTGACGGGCCACAAAGCTGACCAGGGGGATGGGACGGTCTGCGTTGGTGGCCTCAACCAGCTTGACCAGTTTGGTGCCTTCACGACTGACAAAGCCTACGTCTGCGGCATGGCTGGCCAACCACAAGACCAGTTCATCCAAAAACAAAATGACCGCGTCATAGCCCAGAGCCTGCGCATGACGGGTCATGATGCTCAAACCATCGTCCAGCGAAACATAAGACTCGCCACCCGTGGCCAGCGATTGGTAGGCTGAAAAAAACTGGCTGATCAAGTCCCCCACCAGACGCGAGCGCTCTTCGCCATGGGGGGCTTCCAGAGTTGCAGCATCAAAGCTGGCGGCCTCCCATCCGGTATCCATATCACCCCAGTCTCGCTCAACTTCATTGAGTTTGGCAAAAAAAGCTGTGTCGCCCATTTGTTCTCGCATACGCTGCGCATCACCCAACAGACCCTCTGCCAGGTAAAAACCCGGAACGGGCGCAGCAGGATGGCGCTTGCGAACAAACTCGGCATACTGCCCCAAAATGGCGCTTTCCATATCTTTAGCGCCAATCATGTGGTACGGCACCAGCAAGAATTTTTTGCCATGTACCCACCCATGTTTGGCCACCACCGAGGCCAGCTCAGTAGTAGATCGTGCCTGCGTATTGCCTGACAGCAACAAGTGAAGCACCGCCATAAAGTGGCTTTTTCCAGAGCCAAAACTGCCGTGCAGGTAAGCCGCCTTGCTGCCACTGGACTCGACTGACTGCTTGATAAACCCCAGCGCATTGTCAAAAGCATCGACCAATTGCGGTGTGACCACATAGTCACGCAGGGTGGCATCGGCATGGGTAATGCCCTCGGACAATTTGAGAACAAAGTCGCCTTGGTGGACTCGTTCGGGGATGTGGATGAGGTCTCTAATAAAAGTCATCTGATGGGTCTTTCTGTGGGACAGTGCGATCCAACCGGCCGTTGGCGCGACATGTTTGTCGTTTGTACATATCAGACAAACATGTTAAAAATAGTGAAAATATTTAACATATCTTGGTGGTGCGGGGTTCGCTGCATTTTTTTACTGCGTCAACAGCTTGAACAAGTCGGTGTTGATGAAATAAACCTCGCGCCCCATCTTTTGCCCCTTCAAGATGCCCATGATTTCAAGCTCCCGCAGGTACTTGGCGCAAGTCTGGCGTGTGCCCATGCCCGCACGTTCCAAAAATGCAATTTTGCAATAGGGTTGCCGAAAAATCTGCTCAATCAAGTCTTTGCTGTAAATGCTGGGGGTCTCGCGTTGCACCCGCTCACGCACAGTTTCCATCAAAGTCAAGATGGCGGTGATCTGGCCATGGGTACGAATCGACGTTTGCTCCACTGCATCGAGCATATAGAGCACCCAGTCACGCCAAGCATTTTCTTCAGTGACGCGGCGCAGTCTTTCGTAGTAGGTTTCTTTGTGGTCAATGATGTAACGCGATAAGTACAGCACCGGCAGATTGAGCAAGCCCTGCTCCACTAGGTACAAAATGTTCAAAATTCGCCCGGTGCGCCCATTGCCATCGGGAAACGGGTGAATGGCTTCAAACTGGTAGTGCATCAACGCCATTTTGACGAGCACATCCAGCTTGTCATCGGCATGCATGAAATTTTCAAGCCCGCGCAGTTTGTCCCGAATGACTGTTTCGCCCTCGGGCGGGGTGTAAATCGTTTCCCCCTTGCTATTGGCAATGCGCGTGCCTGGCAAACGACGGATATCAAACTGCATTTCCTTGATACGCTGCGCAATCTCGACAAACAGGCAAGTTGACAGTGGCCGGGTCTTGATTTGCCGACAACCGTGGTTCAGCGCTTGGCGATAACGCAGAACTTCTTTGACTTCGGCGCTGGCGGGCAAGGTTTCGTCTGACGCTGCCCTATAGACATCATCGTTGCTTGTCAGAATGTTTTCTATCTCGGATGACGCACGGGCTTCTTGCAACACCAAGCTGTCGATCAACATGGCCTGATTGGGCATACGTTCAGCCACGCCTTTTAGTTCAGCCATGGCGCGGCTTGCGGAGATCGCTTTCTTGAGTACTTCTGTGGTTTCAATGTCACCCGCTGGCGGTAGTGCGGGCAGGGTGTTGAAGGGTTTGTCTCGGTCAAACATGCTACGTATGCTGATTGGATTTAGGCCGCAGCCTGGCGCCGACCACGCGTGGCCGCCATTACCACGGGTTTCCAGGTTTGTAAATCATCCAGCGTAAACCCCAGCGCACGGGTCTCCTCCGCTACAAAGCCCTGGTAGTACGCCCCCATGCGCTCGCCATAAACGGGATCAACCTCGTTATGCCATTGCAATAGCCAGGGGATCAGTTCCAGCAAGCCCGAGAGCAGGGGTTGCAGACGCTCGGGTGGCCAGCCTTCGTTGTCTTTCATGTCAAGGTAAAAACCGGCTAGAGCTGTGGCTTGTTGCAGGTGATTCCATCCGGCCCAGGCAATGACCCCACTGCCATCGACCCCGCGTTCACAGCCTGGGTAACTGACCCACCGTTCTTTGGGCACATCCAGACCGCCGCGCAAGCGCCAGTAGTCGGTTTTTGAAAAGTCGGTATTTTTGTATTTGGGTGGAACGGGGATGGTGCCCACTTCTTCACCTGCATCTTCGCGCCGCTGCAAGGCCCAGGTGGCTTCCCACTGGGCGCGTTTTCTCAGGCCAGATTCGGTGTAGCGCAGCACGGGCAAAAAAGGGACGGCTTCACTGGCGATGAGTTCGGCCACCAGTGGCTTGAAGTTGAAATCTGCGTGACCGGCGTAGAGTGCTGCCACCTGCATGAAGTCGGCATCTTCTTTGGCTTGGTCGGCCAGACGACTGGTAGAGGTGAGCGTCGGGGGTTGCTGGGCATCGCTTGCCCAGTAACGGGGGGACTCCAACCGCGCCAAAAGCCAGTCGCGCAGGGCAGCGTGTTCAAGATCGTTCCATTGGGGTGTGTTCCATCGGCGTTTGTATTCAGGGCGTTCGATCAGTTTGATGTTGCTGTCGGTTTCAATTTGGTCGATGCGGCGCTGGACGATGTGTTGGTAGTCCGTAGGCCAATGGCTGGGGATGTTGGTGATGGGCGTGCTGCCGTGGCGTTCAAACCAGTTGGTTTGGGTTTGGCCTGCGGCAACACGGCGTGCCAGAACAATCTCAAAGGCGCGTTCGCCAAGAGCAATTTTCGGTGGGCTGGGGTGTGTCAGCTCGGTTGGCATCAGGCCGTAGAGTTGATAGCAGCGCCAGTCCAGTTCTTCTTGCCAGGCGATCATCTGTTGTCGCAGTTGGGTTGCTTTGGCGCGTGCGGCATTGAGGCTGGCGCGCGTGGGCAACATCACCTCGTCATTCCCGCGAAGGCCGGCATGGATTCCCGCCTTCGCGGGAATGACGGGGACATCTGCGTGCATGGGGGTGACGGAGTCGTGTGCTGATTCAGTACCTTTTTGGCCTGTAGCCCTTGCTGCGCTTGCATAGTTAACTATAGAAACAGTAGCAAGTAATGCAGCAGGCTGTACCGCGACAAGTGCCTGGGCCAATGCGTCAATCTGACGGGCGATGGCAAGGGGGTAGGGTTCGACGATGGGAAATTGCTGGAGTTTGGTGCTATCCCATTCCAGCCGCTCTTGCCACTTGCCATCAGAAAAACCCCCTTTGGGGAAAAATACCTGCCTGCCCCAAAAGCACGCCACCGATGAATTAAGCAGCCCAATTAAGCCCAAATGATCGTCCTCACTCGCAGATGCGGATAGTTTGATGACGGGTGCTGAACGGTTGAAAACCTTGCCACCACGGTCAAGGACAAAATGGTTATGGGTTGATACAAAGGCGAAAGTGATGGTGAGGGGTGTCTTTATTTTGTGCGCTGTTAATCGACCATATTCCCACCATTGATAACCTGCATCCACTTTGGTTTGTTTACCAAATAGTTTATTGTTGGCCAGGCAAGTTTTATATGACCACATGTATTCATACTCTGGCTTGAATTTCTTCAGTTCTAATGGTTGGAAGTCTGTGTCGTAAGGAAATAGGCTGACATTGAGTGGATTGTGGTACCAATTGCGCAGATTTTCACCAATCACCATGCCCCGCAAATGCTCTTCCGTCATGCCTCTACGCACAAACATGGCTTTTGAATTGACGAACACATCGTCTTCAAGGGTAAATGCCGTGATACCTATGGATTCCACAACCGAATTGAGCAGCGAATGATCGTATTCAAGTAAATCTTTTACCTCCGCAACCCCACCCCCTCCAATACTCCACGGATGCTTGCCAAACACAGCCCGTTCAGTATCCGCCACACTTACAAATTCGCTTTGTGAACCCGCACTATCTACCTGATTCAAAATGGCCGACCACACCAATCCAATCGCCGGATCAGCCGGTGTGCCAGGCTCGCCCTTGATGCCCATTACCGTCCGCACCGTTTGACTGACAGGTGGCCTGTGCCGGCCCAACAAAATCACCGTGGGCGTTCCATGACCCGGGATATAGGCGCCAGAGGTATCAACCACGTGCGTCATGTCCAGCCGTGGCAGCACCTGCTCAATCAATTTGCTGCCAAATTCGCGCTTCATAAAGGAGTTGGTGGTAATCAACCCCACAAAACCGGCGTTGTGACTTGCCGTTGGGGTCAGTGCCAGTTCAAAAAACCGCTCGGTAAACGGTGCGCCCAGTGAATACTTCTTATGGCAACTGGCATACCGGCTGCGATACGCCGCACTGAGCGCAGCATCCTTGACCACAATATACGGCGGATTACCCACCACCGCGTGGTACTGCCGCCCCAAAATGCGTTGCACTTCGGCCAGGTCTTCACCGGCATAAACGTGTTCCAGCCCCGTGCCTCTAAAGTGTTCGGCACTCTGAAACATGTCTTCATTGGCCCTCAGCCCAAAGCGCTTGCCGTGGAGCAAACTGTCTCCAATGGCCACATTGATTTTGAAATCAGGGGACCCGCTTAAACGCTGCACATCAGAGACTTTCAACGCCGCCACCAGAAGCCGAAAACGCGCAATGGCCACCGCAAAGGGGTTCAAATCAATGCCAGACACAGCATCCAGCGCCTTTTGTGCCACATCACGCCGATGTCTTGCAGGCTCAGAACGTGACCATTCACCCACCATGCGGTCAAAGCCACCCAGCAAAAAATGCCCAGACCCGCAGGTGGGGTCAATCAGGCGAACTTCACGGTAGCCAAACTCGCGGATGGCGGGGGTCAGCGTGCGGTCAAGAATAAATTCTTCCACGAATTCAGGCGTTTGTAGCAAGGCATAGCGCTTTCGGGTGGCCTCGGACAAATCCTGGTACAAATCGCCCAAAAATCGGGTGTTCCAGGTGGGGTCAAAAAAGTCATGCCGCAATGCGCCCGTGTTGGGGTCTTGTTGTTGCCAGAACTGGCGCAAACCTATCGCCGCGTCGCCACTGATGCCCAAACGAAAAACAGGGTTGTGCGCTGAGTCAAAAAAGGTGTGCAGGCCGTGCAAAGTGCCAGCCTCGGTAAAACAGGCCAGCAGATAGTCGCGGTCGCACTCCAGTGGCTGCGCCCGAAAATACGCCTCATGCCGGTCACGCGCCAGGCTCAGGCGACCACTCAAAGGCGTACCGCTGATCCACGGTCGATCCACCAGCGTGTTGTCTTCAATAAAGCGCAAGAATACACAGCTCAACAACCAATGCACTCCCGCCTGCGTGATGACCTGATCGCTCCAGCTCTCAAAAGTCTCAGCCGTGCGCTTGACCTCACAAGCGGCCTGCCATTCGTCGTTCAGGCTGGCTTTCAGCTCAGGCAGTGCGTTGATGCGATCGCGCAAGTCAGCTTCAAGCAGGGTGAGCCGGCGTTTCAGGTCGGCCAATAGTTGGGGGGCGTTAATCATGGTGTGTTCCCTGAAGTGCTATTGTTGTTGTAGCTGCCGACGCAGACTGGGTAAGGGCTAGAGGCCAATTTGATGGTTAAATTGATGGCTGGCCACTGGCGTTCGCCATCGCTGTTTCATCGACCAGCAGACCTGCTTGTTCCAACAGTTCACGCAGACTGGCATCTTCGAGCGCATAGATACCGCGTGAGGCACGCCAGACAAGCGCTTTTTCTTGCAGGGCCGTCAGGGCTTGTTGCACATTGGGAACGTCTGCGGTGCTGTCGGGCGCCACGGTGTCGAGCAGTCGCTGGTAGGCACGCAAGGTGGCTGTCTCAAAGGGTGCATAGTTTTGCCCTTTGCCAGCCAGCACACGCAAAACGGCAAACTGCAAGGGTGTCAGGCTGTGGACGACACGAAGTTGTTCAGCGTTACTGGCTTCAATCTGTTCTAGAACGGCACGCGAAAAACGCTGTGGCACATCCTCAGGCAATAGCTCAAAGTCAAAACGCAAGGCATCTGCTGCTGCACCCAGCATTTCGGGGCGAAACGAAGCGCGCGCAAACAACGCCTCAACGGCCTCAACGCTCAAGGCAACGGGTAGCCTCACCTGTTCACAAAACCACTGGACATAGTCTTTTCCCAAAGTGGGGAATTTGACCAGGGGCGCACCAAAAAATGCCTGTTCTTTGCTGTTGCGCAGCATGGCCAGCTTGTCCTGATTGGAGCCGGTAGCCACGACACGCAGTCCGTGGTGGCTGCTGCTGTTGAGTTCATCGCGGGCCGCCTTGAGGGCAAACAGGGCATCAGATCCACTTTCGGATGTGATGGCGTGTTGGGCTTCGTCAATGATCAGCACGATGGTCTTTTCAGTCTCATCGGACAATGCCACCAAGGCACTGGAAAGGGACACATCGCCCCCCGCCAACCCAACGCGATCCAGTGAAAAGGAGATACCACCCACGTTGACTTTGTCCATGCCTGAGGATCGCGCCAGACGTGCGACCACGCCTTCGTGTTGGGCCAGTTCGGATCGCACAGCAGCAATGATGACCACTGCCGGATCAGCCTTGCGGTTTGCCCACAGGTCGGCATACAGCACCAAAGCGCCCTGGGCTTGCAGCGCTGGGCGCAGGTCTTCGCGTAAAAACGTGGACTTGCCTGTGCGCCTGGGAGCAGCCAAAAACAGCCCTGAGCTGGAAGCCGATCCGGGCGCAATTTGCAAAATCTTGTCGGCCATATCGGCGGCGAGTCGGGTGCGGTGGAAAAAATTTTTCATAACTGAGATTGTGAAAGGCTGATTTATAGCTCTTTATAGTTCTTTATAGATTGACTCTCAAGGTGCGTTCAGGTAAGCAATATGTGCCATTATTTGCTATATTATTTATAGCTACAAACGCTTGATGGACGTGCGTTGTAGCCTATTTTCATGGGTAACTCAAGCCAAATGCCTCGCACGGTGCTTGTTCTCAAACCAGGCCTGTGGCAAGCCAAATGCCAACGTGCTGTTGACCAATGGCACTGGCGTGGCATCAATGAATGGCAAACCTTGCCGGTGCGATGCAAGCAGCAACCAGACCAAAGGTGTGTTGCCGGGACGACCGACGACAGATTCCATCTCGGTGATCAGTGACATCAGCCCATAGCGTGCAAGCAAGCCCACGTTGGTCAGCAGAATGGAGTTGACGTTGTTGAGCAATAACAGTTTCAGCCCCCCTAGCGTGCGTCCCACCAGCCGCTGCAAGTTGATCCAGTCACGGCTACCTGGCTCTGCCGCATCAGCGCTGAGTACCTTGTTCCAGTCCACTTGAGCGGCTGTGGCTTGTTCACGCAGGGCTTTCTGTAGCCATGCGTCAAAATTCACTCTGTGCAATGTTGGGTTGACACCCGATTCTGAGCCAAATCGACGGAGTAATTCGGCCTCGGCATGACGAGACTGCAGGGGTTCGACGGTCATCACCAGTAATCCACCAGACTTGATGTTGCGTTGCAATCGGTCTTCGGCGTGATTGGCATCAGCCATCAAATCTGCAATATCAGAACCTGCTTCAGCGCCCCCCGCATTGATGCCGTGATAGGTAGATTGACGAGAAAATATGCTGGTGGTGCCAGCCACGGGGCCGTTGCCCAGGGAAGCGCATAAGTAGGCTCCAGCACCCTGTGCCGCTGTCGCGCTCCATTGCAGGGGTGCATTCACTTCTTCCAGTAATCGATCCAGTTCGGGCCGATGAGGCAAAGGGGTCGCGTCTGGATAACGGCCACGAACGCGCATCTGTAGCTCACGAATGCCCAGTACAGGCGCACCTACCAATGCACCCAGAGACTGCCTGAGCGCCTGCAAGGCGGGCATGCCTTGGCTATAGATTTCTTGTCGACTGGAAAGCGCCGCCTTGCGAGAGGCTGATGTTGCCAACCGGAGCAATCGGGCGCTGGCGATAGGGCCAAAGCCCCCATCTTGACCTTGCCCGCTTCCAGGCAGACCAGCGGGACGGACAGCTTCAAGAGCTTCCAGCACACGGCAAGGAGGTAGCAGGGGTTCAGCCAAAGCGCAGGCATCGGCCACGTGACCGAGTTGGCGCGCATAGTCAGCCCAGGCTGAACTCGTCGCGATAAGGGGGGACGGCTGATGGTCAAAGCATTCAAAGCGAGGCTGCTCTAAATGAGATTCGGCCTCCAGCGCTGCCCGCAAGACGGCGTTGGCCAGTTGCAGGCGATCGGCATCGTTTTGGACTGCACAACCACGCAGAGCCAGCAAGGCAAAAGCAGCTTCGTTGGCAGTCATGACCTGACCTTGGCTTTTGACCAGCTTGTCCAATTGAAGTCGAATTTCGGTAAAGGCGGGGTTTTTCAGCCAACGCTCACGAGCCTTGATCAAAGCAGTGGTCAAGGTAGCGCGATCCAAGCCTGTCGCAACGCATGTATCACCCAAACTGGGCCACTGACCCATGAATTGAGAGTGAGCAGTAGGCTTTGTAGCGTCATCTTGACCCGTGTCGACCCCAAGGTAATACGCCAATGCTGCTTCTTCAGGACGATCATCACCGGCAGGTCTGCGAGGTAACAATTGGGTAGCCAATTCGTTGATGCTGATGGCTTTATCTACAGATGGATATTCGTCTGAGTCATGCAGCGTGGTTCGACCTTGTGTGAGGTCGGGACGCTGCCGTGCAAGCGCTTTGGCAGTGAGCCGAATTTCCTTGCGAATTTTGTCCCCGACACCACGCAGGTAACGAAAACGGATGCGGTCGACGGCCAATAGCTCACGGGCATTGTGGATGCCCATGCGCTCCAGCACGTCCTGAGCTTCTAGGGTGTACCCCAGTTCGGCCATGGTCGTGATGGGTGTGGCTGTGAGCAAGGTGGCATCAGACCCTTGAGCCTGAGTCGTATGTATGGTCTGACGGGCAGCAAAGATGGCGCGCCAGGCACGCAGCATGTCTTCGGCATTGTCAAAGCGTGCTTTGTAATGCCGGCTAAGCCCCTTGCTGAAAAACGCGGTGAAACCTTCGCGGGTAACAGGATCAAACACGTCGCTGGCGATGGTGGCCTCAACGTCTTGCATGGCGGGCGAGGTTTGCCCATCACCCCAAATGGGTGATTTGCCCACTGCCATTTCATAAAGTGTGACTGCCAGCGCAAAGCGCTCGGCATACAGGTCCCAGTAAGGAGGCTTGCGAAGGCTCAAAAATGGATCAAGGTAGGGGTGTGTGCCCGCCGTGATGTTGTCAGTGGGCGTTCGGCACAGCGAGAAATCGAACAGCACCAATTGAAGTTTTCTGGCGTTGCCCTCGCGGATGCCAATGTTGTCAGGCTTGATGTCGCGGTGGGCGACACCGTTGTCTTCCAGGTGATGGATCACCTCAATCAATTCTTCGCCAAACCGTTGCAGCAAGTCCAGCGACAGGCGACCATCTTCCTTGATCTTTTGCGCGAGGGTTTTGGGACCAGCGCTGCGCATCAAGAGCGCTGTGCGCCCGGCAACCTGAAGGGTTCGGCGGTGTTCAACGATGTTTGGGTGACGTAGATTGGCGAGTACATCACCTTCAGCGACCAGCCGCTCATTATGGGAAAGATCGCAGGCAACTTTGAGAATCAGTTCTTCCTGTGAGTCGTCTTCGCGAACCAGCAAGACATCGCTGGATGAGCCACGCCCCATGCGTTTAACGATGGTAAATCCACCTTCCAAACGGTCACCCTGACCGGCAATGCTGGGGTCAACCGTGGTTCCAGGGTCGGGAGTGGTGAGTTCGTCTTCTACCTTGACCAAGTCGTCTAGGAATCCTTGTACTACGTCGTAGCGAGCCATCACGTCGGGGCTTGTGGCAAATTGGATCAGCTCTTGCAATCTCATGCCGCAGCCATCCATCACATCCGATAAGCACAGACCTTGGCCGATGCGCAGCTTTTCAGTTAACTCCAGCACTGAGCCAGCCGGTGGCTGTCTAGAAAACACGTGGTAAGCGATGGCACCCAGTGAAAACACGTCCAGACTGGGGCCATGCGTCGTGTCGGCGCGGGTGGTCTCAGGTGCCAGATAGACCAGGCCAGGGTCTTCAATGTAGTCTTCTACATGGCGTGTACCGGTGGTGCGATGCACGGTGTCCTGGTTGGCGGCAGCGCGTGAAGCGGTTTGCCAGTTCATGATCCGGGGCGACAACAATGCACTATCGGTGTCATAGATCATGATGCTTTGGGGACACAAGGCACGGTGATAAAGATGCTTGCCGTGGGCATATTTCAGGGTCTCGGCGATGTCACGTACCAACTGCAAACGCTGGTCAACGGTGAGCCGGGCACCACGATCTGTCAGCAGGTGGTCCAGCCGCTGCGCCTTGGGGTCGTGATCGAACACCAGTGCGGGGCCCATTTCGGTTTCAGTGAAGGTATTGACCTTGAGAATACCGGGGTGGCTGATGCCCTCTAAAACTTCAAATTCTCGTCGGGCCTGGCGGACGCGACTCGCACGCACATCGGGGCTTGACGCATTGGCAACGGTGTAGATGCGAACGCGACGCTGAATGCTTTCAATGCTGATGTGCTGGCTTTGCCAGTCCTGAAAACCTTCACCTTCAGCAATAAGATGGATGAGTTTGTAGTCCCCCACCTGACGGTATTTGTTTGATGGACGAATGCCTGCTTCGGCCAGACCACGTGCAATGGCACGAGCTTTCTGAACATCAATCAAATGGGCCGGATTGGCGTTGATGCCATTGACAAGAGCTGCAACGATGCCGTTGTCACTCAAAGAGCTAGGTTGCCCGCGTAAAAAGGTCGATGTTTTTGCATTGCCTTGCAAGCGATTTTTGAGCGTTGTGGAGGATAGAAAAATCGCTGGCTCAACAAAGAGAAGCCGTATCTTGGCTTTGAAAATGGCCGGTTGGTGTCTTAACAGGCTGGCCAAGCGCTTGGATTTGCGGTTGGCCAGGATCAGCGGGTTGTCATAGGTGTATTCACGCCCGTCTGTTGTCCATGTCCAGGTATGCGCATCACCATCCACGGTACCAGGGCGGCTCTTGATCTCCACCAGAAACAAGCCAGCAGGCGACAAAACCAGTGCGTCAACCTCGCTGATTTTGCCTTCGTCATCAATGAATTCAAAGTTAGTCCAGACATTCCATGGATCACGGTCTGGAAGCTGGCAGCGCAGCCATTCCAGTGCCTCACGTTCCCATGGAAAGTTGGACTCAGCAATGACGTGCCAGCGGTTGCTACCCATGCTCATGCCATACCCTCAGATTTGGAAAGGACAATTTCAAACAGTTCGCCCACCTGACACACAAACAGGTTGCAAAGACTTTCAATAGCGGCAATGTCGATGCGTGTGGCGGTTTCGTTGTACAACGAAGTGACCGTACTGCGGTTCAACCTGGATTCCTCAGTTGAACGCGCTAGAGTGGGCTGCTGGCGGCGCATCAGGGTAAGGACATGGTCAACAATAAATTGTGCATTTGGCCGTCAGAGTTAAAGATGCAATGCTAGGCGCAAATCGTGCGGTGTGGCCCAGCCACATCAGCGATTTGTAACGACGCAGTGCGCCCAAATCTGACGAGCCAAATGCACAACTTATTATTGACCATATCCTTAGGGGGGATTTGGTTTTTGTATTGCACCACATCACTTTGAAACGCACCCGCTGGTGTATGTGGGAGGTGGTGCGCAGCCATTGGCTGGACTGATCAAGCGTCGAGCCGCTGAATCTGAATTGTTTGTGAAACAGGAAAGCGCATAAAACAAATCACAAACATTTTTGCGTCTATGGCAAAAATTCTTTGCGCCTATTGACTAAAACTTGTAGCAAAGTATTCAATAAAATCATGGTGCCCGAGGTCGGAATTGAACCGACATGCCTTGCGGCGGGGGATTTTGAGTCCCCTGCGTCTACCAATTTCGCCACCCGGGCAGCTGTCTGATATTCGAATTATGGCACACTGTGTTCACCAATACAACACGCAGTGGGTGCGTTTCAAAGTGATGTGGCTTTGCTTGGGTGCGACATCCAAATCCCCCCTAACCCCCAATGGCACTACCTTAAGCATTAGTTTTATAAAAACAATAGGTTAGCAAAACGTGTAGGTCGGGTTAGCGCGTAGCGCGTAACCCGACATAACCGCACGACGCATGTCGGGTTACGCTTCGCTAACCCGACTTACAATGACTAATATT
>CAIYWD010000069.1 GCA_903929815.1 uncultured beta proteobacterium | reverse complement strand
GTTTAGACCCCATCACAGCCATCCGTCGCGGATATGGGCATCCAAGCTGGGAACGCGGGCATCTTGCCCGCAGCGGGCGGGACGCCCGCGCTCCCAAGCAACACATCACGGAATGTGGTCAGGGGGTCTAAACGGTTACGTTTATCAGTGTCATGTGTAGCCGTTTAGACCTCATGTCAAATGCAGTCATTCCCGCAAAGGCGGGAATCCAGTGCATGTTGGTTTACCAGTGTACAAAGGCAGTCTGGATTCCCGCCTTCGCGGGAATGACGATGGTGGGGTCTAAACGGTTACGAAGTTTATGCGAAAAACTTAAGATTTTACATCTAAAGTGGATGTAATTAATAATCGTAAGTCAAGTGAACCCGTGCCGTAATTTCCATCTCCCTAAGTGGGAAGCCCTGAAAATCCAGGTGGTGTCGCCATCAGTGAAGAACCATTCACAGTCATATCTACCGTTCCATCCACCAAAGTAGCAGTAAGTACCTGACCTGTGTGGGTTTGCAGGCAGCTTGACACCGTGTGGCCCTGTGCATCGCTCAGCCAGGCGTAACCACGCGCCAGAACCAGGCTGGGGTCAAGCAAACTCAAACGCAAGGCGGCGCGGTCTAGTCGCTCTTTGTGAATCTGCAACCCGACGTTCAAAGCCAATGGTAATTGGTCGGCGATACGATGCAGGCGCTGTGCTTGCGCCTGTAATGCGTGTGTGCAAGATGTCTGCAATGCCTTCGCACTACCGGCCAAACGCATGCGCTGTACCATCAAACGATGCGATGGCCTACCCAAACGTTGCGCTACGTCATCCAGACGCTGCGCGTGCCGCTGCAATTGCCTCTCGGTAGCGACTGTGATGTGCTGCTCAGCCAACGCCAGCAAGTCAAGTTCGCTCTGCCGTGGTGATGCTGCTGCAAGTTCGGCAGCCGCAGTAGGTGTGGGCGCTCGCACATCGGCTACAAAATCGGCGATGGTGAAATCAGTTTCGTGTCCTACCCCGCTCACAATGGGCACTGGACTTTGGGCAATGACTCGCGCCAAGGCTTCATCGTTGAATGCCCATAAGTCTTCCAGCGAGCCACCACCGCGAACCAGCAAGATCACATCAATGGGCGCAGGACAGGTTTTAGTGCGACGTGACTTGGGCATCAAATCTGCCTCTAGCGCTACTCCTGTCTGTGTAAGTAGATATAACTTTAATAGCGCATCGACCAGTTCACCCGGGGCGCTGTTGCCTTGTACCGATGCTGCTGCCAACAACACCGGAATGTGGGGAACTCGCCTTTGCAGCACACTGACCACATCGTGCAATGCAGCAGCTCCCAATGAGGTCACCACCCCAATGGCACGAGGCCGCTTTGGCAAGGGGCGTTTGCGTGCTGCATCCAACAAACCCTGAGCTTCCAGGCGTGCCTTGCGCTGCAAAAACTCATCGAACAAATGACCCTGACCGCAGCGACATAGACTATCAACAATCAACTGCAAATCCCCACGCGGCTCATATACTCCCAGACGGCCACGGACTTCAATCAATTCACCATCTCGCGGAACAACCGTCATCTCAATGGCTGCACGTTTGAACATGGCACAGCGCAATTGACCACTTGCATCTTTGAGTGAAAAATAACAGTGACCACTGGTAGCCCGAGAAAAACCGCTCAGCTCTCCACGTACTACCACAGGGTTAAAACGTGCTTGTAAGGTATCTGCAACGGCACGGCAGAGTGCGCCTACAGACCACACAAAGCAGTCAAGAACGGGGGTGAAGTCATCCGACATCGCTGACTCTTCCACACTTTTCAAGTGACGACCAAACAGTCAATGGTATAGCATAAAATCTCACGTTATTGTTGCAAATCATTGATTTAATTTGTATAATAAATACCTACTTTGTCATTAAAACGTCACAAGTCTTATCTGGCATGGTTTTAGATAGGTTATCAAGGGGGTTGTCCACAAAGTTATCCACAGATGGTGTGCCAACATCCTGCACTTCGTAAATGTGAACAGGGTCACGACTTCCTTGAAATACAGCTTCGCCCTTGGAGATGCATAAAACACTGTCATGCACCAAAGCCCAGGTGGATTGACTGATCAACACTTTGTCGGGTGTGCAATGCGCCTGAATGCGTGCGGCCAGGTTAACCTGTCGACCAATGGCCGTGTATTCCAATCGTTGTTGCGAGCCAAAAGCCCCCACACTGGCTTGACCGGTATTGATGCCAATGCGAATATGAAACGGGTGCGACATGCCTGCGTCCATCCATTTTTTGCGCAGAAGATGCATGCTTTTTTGCATGTCAATACCCATTTGTACCGCCCGTTGTGCCTGGTCACGGTCATTGGTGGAGTGAGGTGCGCCAAAAAAAATCATGATGGCATCCCCCACAAATTTGTCGATAGTGGCACCAAATCGCTGCGCAATGATGGTCATTTCTGACAAATACTCATTGAGTAACAGTGATAGGTCTTCTGGCTCTATCGCGTCTGCCGTGTCAGAAAAACCCTTGATGTCAGAGAAAAACAGAGTGAGTCTGCGCCGCTCATGGCGCGCCAAGGCTGCGTAATTGCCCAAGCGAACCTGATCGGTCAACTGAATGGCCACGTAGCGGCTGATAATGTCGTTGGCGAGCGCATGGCTATCGTTTAGGGTCACAAGCTCCTGTTCGCGTTGCTTCCAGCGTGCCACGATGAAATAAACAATCGCCAACACGACCCCCAGCAGAACCAGCGTGATGCCGTTGAAGGGACGCAGCAAACCCGAATTGGCTTGGCCAATGCCAGAAACTGTGGTATTGAAAAAAGGCGCATAAGGAATCCATCCAAAATGCGCCAACAACACACAGGCGCTGTTGCACACGGTCGTTAGCACTAGGTTGAGTAACATGTCGCGTGCTGAAAACAAGGACAACCCCACCACCCAGGCAGCCACCAAAGCCACGCCGGCGTACAAATGGGTAAACATGCCATAAAAATACGTTGAAAAAACAATCACCCAAGTGCATAGCGCAATGGTGAACAAAATCAGCCCAGGCATTTTCCCAGGCTTGTGGCGCAACCAATAACTGATAAGCATCAGCCCTGCCATTACAGAACCCGTACCCGCCACCACTCCTGCTGCCGTTGGCAAAAAGGCCTGATTGATTTCGGGGTTGGCCGTTGGATACCAGTAGGCGTAAGCGAAAACGACCAGATACATCATTGCAAAGATGACATTGATGGCGCTTGCTGCAAAACAGCGCAGCGAGGGTGTCCAAGCCAAAGGGTTGTTCAACTCTATTTCCTTGAGTAAAAACGAGAATAGAAGTATCGCATTACGAACGCTTGCACATCAGCAGTACAAAAAACTGGTGGTGTGACGTGAAATAATGTGTCAAATTATTGATTTTTAATAATTATTTTAAGAATTAATTCTTCAAGAATATCCTAAGCAGAAACACAAGCACCTTTTTGGTCGTGTTTGCAAAGTTAGTTTTGCCAAGCTCTTGACAATTTGTCTGTAACCGTTTAGACCCCACCATCGTCATTCCCGCGAAGGCGGGAATCCAGACTGCCTTTGTACCCTGGTAAACCAACATGCACTGGATTCCCGC
>CAIYWD010000068.1 GCA_903929815.1 uncultured beta proteobacterium | reverse complement strand
TTCCACGCTGCCAACATCCTGGCCCAGACGGTTGAAGGCCTGAAACAACTGTGACTGCTGGAGGGGACTCATGCCTATACCGGTATCTCTGATGCTCACGCGGATGTGATTCTGAGAGCTGTGTACGCAGCTCACTTCAACGCTGCCGTGGTCGGTGTTGTATTTGATGGCGTTGCTCAACAAGTTGATGAACACCTGTTTGAGTCGGGTTCGATCAGCCAGGACAAACAACGCCATACCCACTGGAGGAAAAATCAGTTGGATGCCCAACTGTTGCACCTGGAGGTCAAACATGCCCCGGCATTCCTGCAAAATTTCATCCAGTAACACCGGCTCTTTGGACATGGGGATTTGGCGCGACTCGATTTTGGCCAAGTCAAGAATCTCGTTGATCAGCTTGAGCAAATGCCAACCGGCCCGCAGAATCTGGTCAATACTGCTTTGCTGGCTTTCGATGGGCGCAGGCAATTCGGATTCCATCAACTGGGCAAACCCGAGAATGGCATTGAGTGGACTGCGCAGCTCGTGGCTCATGCTGGACAAGAAATCAGATTTGGCAAGGTTGGCCTTTTCAGCCAGTGCACTAGCAGCTTCAAGTTCAGTGGTTTTCTCTTCAAGCACAAGGTCCAGGCGTTTTCGTTCGGTGATGTCACGCGCCGCCGCAAACACGCCTTGCAGGTTACGGTCACGGTCATAAAAAGTGGTGGCGTTGTAGGACACCACCGTTTCAAGCCCTTCGCGGGTGCGTGCCGTCAGTTCGTAATCGGTGACCTTTTTCTCAACAAGCGCCAGATGGATGGCGGCCTCGGCACGATCCGGATCGGTAAAGTATATTTTGAACGGCGCACCTACCAACTCATCGCGGGTACATCCGGTGAGCGACTCCATTTGCTTGTTGGCGTCGGTGATGATGCCTGACGGGTCGGTGGTCATGATCGCGTCAATGTTGCACTCAAACAGCGAGCGGGTATAAAACTGGTAGTCGCGCAAACGCTGGTCCAATTTTTTGCGCTCTTCTTCGATCTGCTTGCGCGCTGTGTTATCGGTGCCGATCAGCAAATAGCCAATGATGGTCTCTTGGTCATCGCGCAGTGCCGTGACCGACACCACCGCAGGAAAGCGACTGCCGTCCTTGCGGATGTAGGTCAGTTCATAAATATCTTCAATCCCGCGCGAGGCCTTGAACACCAAGGCCTCAAATCCAGGGGTGATCGGAGTGTCGAGTTCCTTGCTCAAGGTCTTGGCGCGGATAATGATTTCTTGCGGGTCTGAAATATCAGCCGGGGTGCGCTGGTTCATCACTTCCGCTGCGGTGTAACCCAACATGCGCTCAGCACCGACGTTAAAAATCTGGATCACGCCTTTGGCATCTGTTGCGATGCTGGAGAAGTTGGCACTGTCAAAAATGGCTTTCTGCAATGCACCGGCTTTGAGTAAGGCCTCTTCAGCCTCTTTGCGCGCTGTGTTGTCGGTGCCAATCAGCAAATAGCCAATGATGGTCTCTTGGTTATTGCGCAGTGCCGTGACTGACACCACCGCAGGAAAGCGGCTGCCGTCCTTGCGAATGTAGGTCAGTTCATAAATGTCTTCAATCCCGCGCGAGGCCTTGAACACCAAGGCCTCAAATCCGGGGGTGATCGGGGTGTCGAGTTCCGCGCTCAATGTCTTGGCGCGGGCAATGATTTCTTGCGGGTCTGAAATATCAGCCGGCGTAATTTTGTTGACCACTTCCTGCGCAAAGTAGCCCAACATGCGCTCGGCACCGACATTGAAAATCTGGATCACACCCTTGGCATCGGTGGCGATGCTGGAGAAGTTGGCACTGTTGAAAATCGCACTCTGCAAGGCACCGACTTTGACATGGGCATCTTCGGCCTGTTTTAAAGTACCATTTTCCATCATGGCCGTAGGAGGAAAATATGGTGAATCTGCCACATTGGAAATTTGCATCTTCCTGACAGAGGTATTAGCATCGGTGGAAATGACTGCATCGCCGATCGAATGGAGCGTGACAGCAAGCTGCTCCTCACTGGCCTGCATGCCCAAGTTGGTCTGCTGCAACTGCTGGTTCGTGGCCTCTTGCGTTTCAAGCGGATGCTGGGTTTTGAGATGAAACTGGTTTTGAAGCTGCTGCCGAGCTTGCCAGCAGATCAGCCAGGCAATAGAAATCGCTGCCAACAGCACCAGCAGGCTGGATAAAACAGAAACGACAAACAGTACACTCTTGATCTGCTGAACAGACCAGAATGTGAGTAATATTCCCACTGTCAGCAACAGGGTAGCGACAACCAGTGAGACAATCATTCTGCGGATCAATGTCATGCTAATACCCCCTGAGAATCAGGCCAGCATGGCTGGCAACAGACCATAATGATGGTCAACACCCTACCATCGCAGGGTCGTCGGATGCAATAAATCAAAGTCATGACGTACCTTTCATGTTGTGCGAAACTGTCTTGATGAATCGCGCTGCCGTTGGTGCAAATAACACCTTTGCAGCATGTTCACATCATGACACAATTTGTGCAACTTAGCCTTTGATGGAAGAAATATCGTGAAATGCCTAATCTAAAAATAGTCTATCTGGTAGTCGATGACTTTGAAGTCATGCGCCAAGTGACAACGAGGCAACTGCGCAATTTGGGTGCTGACAAAATATTGACAGCCACCAATGGGATCGAAGCGTTGCGCATTCTGCGCCAGGAGCATGTTGATCTGGTGCTGTCAGACTTGAATATGCCTGTGATGTCAGGGCTGGAACTGCTGAAGGCAATTCGCGCAGACGAACATCTGCGTCGACTGCCTTTCCTGATGATTACCTCTGAATATGACCGACAAGTGATTCAGGCGGTCATTGATGCTGGCGTCAACAGTCTCTTGTTAAAGCCTTATACACCGCAGCGTCTGGCCGCACACATTCAGAAAACCATAGCGTATCAACACCAGCAGGAGGAGCAATTTCAAGCACAAGCGTCGGCCATTCTCCAAGCGCAGCCGGTCATGAACACGTCAACGTCCGAAAGTGCATCCAACTTTGCGCCATCAGTGCCATCTTGCCCCGATGTGACGTTACCCAAAGACTCTCGTCCCAGTATTTTGATTGTGGATGATCTTGTTGCCAACCAGTTGTTGCTGTCGAGATTGTTCAATAACAACTACTTTGTACGCACGGTCGACAGTGGTGAAGGGGCATTGTCCATTTGCAGTTCAGATACGCCTCCTGACCTGGTACTGCTTGACATCATGATGCCGGGCATGGACGGCTTTGAGGTGGCGCGTCGTATGCGTGAGTACCCTGGCTCCGAAAATATTCCGATCATTTTTGTCTCCGCCATGACCGATAACGCAACACAATTGAAATGTATGTCGTTGGGTGCCGTTGATTTTGTCAGCAAGCCGATTGATCTGAAGCTTCTGCGCCTGCGAGTCAGCAATTTCATGCGCTATGTGGAGATGCACAAACAGTTGCAGACTGCCTATGACGACATGTTGGAGCTGTCTCGTACGCGCGATGTGGTGGATCAAATCACGCGCCATGACCTGCGCGGACCTTTGGCAGGTGCATTGGGTCTGGTTCAGGCCATGGCCAGTGACGACGTATCGATAATCAATCCAAAAGTTCATCTCAGACTGGTGGAAGACACCGTTCTGCAAGTGCTGAACATGATCAACCTGTCGGCTGAAATTTTCAAGATTGAAACAGGTCGATTCCAACTCCAGCCCCAGCCTATCCAGATCGGCGATATATTGCAGCGCATTGTGCAAATGGCCAGCGTCACTTTTTCGGAAAAAAAGCTGGCGCTGAAAGCCCAGACTGATGCTCAAACCAACGGTAAGCCTGTGCATGCACTGGGGGATGCGTTGTTCTGTTATTCCCTGTTTCAGAACCTGGTCAAAAATGCCTGCGAGGCAGCGCCCTTCCAAAGTCAGGTGGTGGTGTCACTCTCAAACACCGATCCACTGCGCATTCTCATCAAAAATAGCGGTGTCGTGCCGGCTGAGATCAGGCCTAGGTTTTTTGAAAAATTTACGTCCAAAAAAATCAGTGGTTCGGGACTGGGTACCTATTCAGCCAAGTTATTGACTGAGGCACAAGGTGGCAAGATTACGCTTGACATTTCGGATGATGACAACACCACTTCGCTGTGGGTGACCTTGCCGCGTGTGTTGTGATCCTTTGATCACATCGACTAAATCTCCCTGCCATGCCCATGACCCTAGAACCCAACACATCCCTGATTCACTACCCATGCGAATTTCCTATCAAAGTCCTGGGTGTCAACGCAGATGGATTTGTACCTGCCATGATCCTGACGGCACAACAATTTGACTCTAACTTTGATGCCAACAACATTGAACTGCGCGAAAGCACAGGTGGCAAATATGTAGGCGTAACCCTCACCATCACCGCTTCGAGTCGTGAACAATTGGATGAGCTGTACCGCACACTAAGTTCACATCCCATGGTCAAGGTGGTTCTATAAATGCGGCTGGAAGCCGCATCTACAGCGGGCAAAATGCCAGCGCTCCCGGGTGCGTTTCAAAGTGATGTGGTGCAATACAAAAACCAAATCCCCCCTAGCCCCCCTTTTTCAAAGGGGGGACAAATACAGCGCTTGGCCCAAATAGGCTAACCGTTCTCATGTAACCGTTTAGACATCATGTCAAATGCCGTCATTCCCGCGAAGGCGGGAATCCAGTGCATGTTGGTTTACCAAGGTAC